>CAYFFE010000055.1:0-24981 GCA_964342265.1 uncultured Cellvibrionaceae bacterium
TACCGGATTGCACTAAGCTTAACATTAATCCTGATGAAGTTAACGCCGCGAGCAAGGCAGGCGAGCTATTTTGTGCAATAGCGCCTGTATTGTTGGCCAAACTTTGTTTTAACATCGGTAGATTGCTGATGGCGTTGTCGTCTGCTTGTACAAATCCCGGCCCAATAATATTAATCAAACCTGGCGAAAGCCAGTGACAGGATTTTACCAGGCTCACTAGTTTTTCGATATCCGAGTTATTAAAAACGGGGATAAACACACCGGCATTGGTTTTTGATGAGAATTTAAAATTTACTGTGGCAGACCGGTACCTGCTTATGGCCGATTGGCTTTTTGTGTTCACTAGCCTATTAAATATTTCAAACGCATTTTGTAATCGCTTAAACGCGCTCAAAAGCATTTGGCCAGTAACATTGTTTTCTCTAAGTCGTTGAAAATGTTCCAAGCAACAATCGTAATCGTTTAAGGCGACCAATATTGCATTGGAAGCCTTGTTGCTATGGTTTAATCCGCGCCCACCGTAATTTTTTAATTCACTTAGCGCTTGGCTGAATCGAGCGTCTGCCAGAAACTCGGCCATTGCCATCGCTCCGGCACCACCAACAAAGTGAGCAATGGCTATTAGAGTTTGATGTTGTTTGGGCGTGCAACAGGCAATTTTAGAGAGGTTTAAAGTTTCGGCGTTTATACCGGGAATTAACAAAAGTTGGTTGGGGCGTATAATGGATTGTGCATGATGTACACTGGGGTTAATGGCAATTAGTCGAGCTATAAAGCTCATCGCATCCAGTTGCGGCGGGCAAATTGAATACGCCAACTGTTCCAGCGTATTATTTGAATGCGGATAAAATAAATAATTGCTCATAAACTATCTTGTTCGAAAATGTGATTGTTGAGCTATCAATCGGGCTGACTTTCGTTGGTAATCAAAAATGTTTCTGATGGATCCACCAACACTCGAGCGCCCATACCCTCTCGCCCTAAAAGCATTAAATAACTCATGTCGGAACGATCGGTTAACGTTAGCTCGATCGGCCAGGATTGATCGCCCAACTGCAACGACGTTTTTATAACGTAACGCTCTTCGGCCACGCCATTTGACGATTTTATGGAGCGAATATCGTGAAGTTTAGCACTGCATTCGACAATTCGCTCCACGTTGTAAACATCAGGGTGAATGTTAAACCTCACCCAGGGTTTTCCCGCTTTAGTAAAACGCTTGATGTCGTCGGCGTGAAGTGACGACGTTTTGGCTCCGGTATCCACGCGAATCTGTAGATTTGATACGCTTAAATCGGGCAGCGTACAGGTCTCTACTACGCCAACAATGAGTTTTTCCATTGCCAATTACTCTCTGTTCGAATCAGGAGATGGTTGATCTGCAACGCCCCCTGCGGGCATTTCTTGAGCTTTGGGTTCTTGGGGCTTGCGCTCTTGGAATTTGGCGTTACGGTATTCATTGGCTCCCGATTTAATATGCACAGCTTTTTGAAAAATCAATGCATTGGGAAATGTAAACACCTCGTGCTCATCGTCCACCAAAATTACATGAAATAAGGTAACTTCTTTAAGTTTCCCTTCGATGGAATTTTCGCCATCCAACACTCGAATAACGTCCCCTACACGATATGGAAAAAAGAAAAACACCATAACGCTGGCTGTAACATTACTCAAAATAGACCACTGAGCAAATAACGCTACGCCCAATAAAGCGATAACCGAGCCGAAAAATAAACCCACATCACGATAATTAAAACCAATAACAACGCCTAACAAGATGATAGCAACAACGGCTAAACTGATTTGTAAAACGCCGGTGATGTATTCAATTCGTGACTCGGCAACCTGCTTTTGCTTACCAAAACGCTGTACGAGGTGTGTTATCTGCTGGCGTATAAGCCAGTAACCCACCGCTAACAGAATGACCATCAATAGTGTTTCTAGAGACATAGCAATTCCTAATTACTCGGGGTTATCGATTGGCGGTAGTAGATTGTCTTGAAGTATTCCGATATTTTCAACGACTTCATCGTAGTCTTGAGCAAAATAGGCAATGTGAAACATGGCATCACCCTCCTGCACTAAGGGAATATTTTGTTTGCCGATGATGATTCCCGAGCGACTCGCGGTAACGACATCAAAAATCTCCCCAAACGGGCTGCCTATTTCGGCCAGTACATCGCCTTTGCTAACTTTATCGCCCAAATTGCGAAGAGAATGCACGATGCCACTGCTGTTGGCTCGAGTCCAGGCACTGGTATTGGCGACATACGGTTGCACGGATTCTTTTTTACCGCGCGATCGACTGCGCCTGGGCGCCATGCCTAAATAATTGAGAATATTTAAAATGCCACGTACACCCGCGCGAATGGACAGTTCATCAAACCGCAATGCCTGGCCTGCCTCGTACAATAAAATACGTGCACCGCGCTCGACGGCGGCTTCCCGCAAAGAACCGTCGCGGATGTCGGAATTAATCAATACCGGCACACCAAATGCCTTGGCGAGATCCAGCGTTTGTTCATCTTTTAAGTTGGCACGAATTTGTGGCAAATTAGAACGGTGAATGGCCCCGGTGTGCAGATCGATACCGTATTGGCAGTGATCGACAATTTCGGTGAGAAAGCGATTGGCAACTATCGCCGTGAGCGAACCCGTATCGGATCCCGGAAAGCTGCGATTTAAATCTCGTCGATCGGGCATGTAGCGGCTTTGGCTAAGAACACCGTAGACATTCACCATTGGCACCAAAATTAAACTGCCATGGGTTATTTTCAGTGTTTTGAGTCGAATAATACGGCGGATAATTTCAATGCCGTTGAGCTCGTCGCCATGGATGGCCGCCGAGACAAATAAATTGGGCCCCGGCTGTCGCCCCCGAATAACGTGCACTGGCATGCAAATGTCAGTATCGGTGTATAAGCGCACAACGGGTAATTCAATTTGTGCGGAAGTTCCTGGGAGGACCTTGTGTTCACCGATTTCTAGAACGTCCAACGATTGCTCCCTAGTTTATGAAAACAGTTCATCAATAACAGCTCAGCAATAACGCTCTTTCGGAATATGCTTCCTAAGCCAATAGCCTAGCCACTGCCTTTTGTGCGGGTTTTATAGGGTTCAGCCTGCGCTTCGATAAATTCAAAGATTAAACCAGCTACGTCTTTATTGGTGGCGCTCTCTATGCCTTCGAGCCCAGGAGATGAGTTTACCTCCATCACCACAGGCCCGCGAGAAGACTGTAGAATGTCCACACCGCACACATTGAGGCCCATCACCTTGGCTGCTTTAACGGCTGTGGCTCTTTCTTCTTTAGACAGCCGTACCAGTTTTGCCGAGCCGCCTCGGTGCAGATTGGATCGAAACTCGCCTTCGGCCCCCTGTCGCTTCATCGCTGCCACCACTTTACCGCCGACAACAAAACAACGAATATCGGCACCGCCTGCTTCTTTGATGAACTCTTGGACGAGGATGTTGGCCCTAAGGCCCATAAACGCCTCGATAATACTCTCGGCAACTTTGTTGGTATCGGCCAATACCACACCGATGCCCTGAGTGCCTTCCAGTAACTTAATCACTAAGGGCGCGCCGCCCACATTCTTAATTAAATCTTTAATGTTATCGGGCTTACTGGCAAAGCCAGTACGGGGTAAACCGATGCCACGTCGAGACAGCAATTGTAATGAGCGCAGTTTATCGCGAGAGCGACTGATGGCGACGGATTCATTCAGGCTGAAGGTACCCATCATTTCGAACTGACGCACCACTGCGGCACCATAAAAGGTGATTGACGCGCCAATACGCGGAATTACCGCGTCGTAATGGGGCAGCTCCTCGCCTTGATAACGGACTGTGGGCTGGCTGGTGGTGATATCCATATAACAGTGCAACGTATCAATGACCTCTATTTCGTGGCCACGGCTTTCACCGGCTTCCACCAAACGGCGTGTCGAGTAGAGTTCTTGATTTCTGGATAAGATAGCAACGCGCATGATTCGCTCTGTTTAAATGGTAAATGGAATGTGTAGGGACTGTTTACCCGATGTTTAGCATCAATTGAATCTTTGATTGTTAAAAACTTGTGATGAAACCTGAAGATTGCAATGATTTACAGTCTAGTCATTTTAATTTGAACGCAAGAAACTCTAATTGGGTATCGCAGCCTTGCGATTTATTGAATGTTGGCACAATTTCATGGTTGAAATCGCTCAATGATAGATTTTAGCGCTGAGTTATACCGGCTTGGCATACGAGACTTACAAGGCACTTGTGGGCATCAAACCAAACCCTCTTTCGCTGCCTCTTGAGCCGTGCCAGACACGTGCTAGACTCCCCTCTTTATGGGAGCCAAAACAGCATCGACCAGAAAGGCCTACACTGGAGAAATTGCTGCTCGATTGCAAGTGCTTTCTAGCGGTAATTGGCTGAACTAGGAACCCAAGCGACTGATAAAGAGTCTTATGCCAGGTGATGCTAAAATTGCCACTTTGAGTCTGGATTCTGGTGCCATTTAACGCGTCTTACAAGGCGCTTTAAAGGCATGTCAGAATCAGCTTTAACTCATACAAAACCTATATTTTACAAAGGCTTATAGAATGTTTCGAAAGTTAATTGTTAGCTTGTTCATCTGTACCATTTCCGTTTTGGTGTTCGCCAAAAGCGAACCCATCGAAATCACCAAAGCCCAGGCTAAAACGCTGATTGAAGTGGTCGACACATTAAGCAGCAAACACTTTCGAGACCAAAAGATCAACGACACTTTGTCAAACAAATACTACGATAACCTACTGGACAATCTAGACCCCAGTAAGTCATTTTTCCTAGTCAGCGACATTAAAAGTTTCGATCGCTACCAAAATAAACTGGACGATCACCTCCAAAACGGCGATTTGACCCCCGGCTACCATATTTACAACACCTATCGAAAGCGAGTATCCGAGCGACTCAACCACGAGATCAACACACTAAAATCAGAAAAAACCAAATTCGATTTTACGATTGACGAATCTATAGCACTCAATCGCGACGAAACGGGCGAATGGTTTCGCAATCAATCCGAAGCCGATGAATACTGGCGTAAGCGCACCAAGTCTGCAGTGCTTAATTTAGTGTTGGCCGACAAAACCGAAGAAGAAGCCAAAGACACTTTAATTCGCCGCTATACCAATCAGCTCAAACGCCTCGATCAGCAAGATCAACAAGATGTGTTCGAGATTCTGGTTAACTCATTGGCAGAAATTTACGATCCTCACACCACTTATTTTTCACCCAGAACCGAAGAAAACTTCAACATCAACATGTCGCTGTCGTTGGAAGGCATCGGTGCGGTGCTGCAAACCGAAGACGAATACACCAAAATTGTGCGCTTGGTTACGGCTGGTCCCGCCGATAAACAAGGCGAGCTGAAAGCCGCCGATCGCATTGTGGCTGTAGGCCAAGGCAAAAAAGGCGATTTGGTTGATGTGGTTGGCTGGCGCTTGGACGAAGTCGTTGATCTTATTCGCGGTCCGAAAGGTTCTGTGGTGCGTTTGCAGGTTATCCCCGCCGAAGCCGCAACTGAAAGCGATACCAAGCTGATTACCATTACGCGCAACAAAGTAAAGCTTGAAGAACAAGCCGCTCAAAAAGCCGTGTTGGAAATTCCCGATGGTTTAGGCAACACGGTAAAACTTGGTGTTATCAATATTCCTACCTTCTACCTAGATTTTGAAGGATATCGCCGTGGCGAAAAAGATTACAAAAGCACCACCAACGACGTTCGCCGACTGTTAAAAGAATTGGAAGCCGAAAACGTTGAAGGCATTGTACTGGATTTACGCAACAACGGTGGTGGATCACTGGCCGAAGCCACATTGCTTACCGATTTGTTCATCGATGCCGGGCCCGTGGTACAAATTCGCGAAACCAACCATCAAATTTCTCGTCGCAATCGCAGCCGTCACAAGGCTTTGTATCGCGGACCACTGGTGGTAATGATTAACCGGTTAAGTGCCAGTGCTTCGGAAATTTTCGCCGGCGCAATACAGGATTACAAACGCGGCGTAATCGTTGGAACTCAGTCGTTCGGTAAAGGGACGGTTCAAACATTAACGCGCGTTCACGAAGGTCAGCTAAAAATAACTGAATCGAAGTTTTATCGTGTATCTGGCTACAGCACCCAGCATCGCGGCGTAATCCCCGATATAACCCTGCCACCGATCATCGATCCCGAAGAAGTTGGCGAAAGTACCTACGAAACAGCCCTTGAATGGGACAACATTCATCCTGCTCGTCATGATCAATACTTCGATTTCTCGCAATTTATTCCGTTATTGGACGCGCAACATAAACAGCGCAGCGAATCCGACCCGGAGATTCAGTACATTATTGATCAATACAAGCTTGCGCAGGAATTTAAAGACCCAGCGCAACTGTCTTTGAATAAAAACCAGCGCATAAAAGACAAAGAATCCCGCGAAGCGAGACTTTTAGAGATAGAAAACAAACGTCGTAAAGCCAAAGGCGAAGAAGTACTAAAAACCTTTGCCGATCTAAAAAAAGAAGATGACGAGGAAGAAGGTAATTTTGCCGAGACGGCTATTGATACTGAACAAGATGCACTGTTGCGTGAAAGCGGTAGTATTCTTGCGGATTTGATTCGCCTGCAAACTCAGGAAAAAACGGCTGCGAGCAACCAGTTGAAAAAGGTTCAGTAGTTGTGAAGTTTGTTTCCTTTAACGTCAACAGCGTACGAGTACGACTCCATCAATTGAAGTCGTTAATCGAACAGCATCAACCCGATGTCATCGGTTTACAAGAAACCAAAGTCACCGACGCAGAGTTTCCCGAACAAGAAATTAAGGCTCTGGGCTATCACAGTGTTTTCCATGGGCAAAAAACCCACTACGGTGTGGCGTTACTGTCCAAGCAAGAGCCGCTTAATGTGGTTAAAGGGTTTGGCTCCGATACCCCAGACAGCCAACGCCGGCTCATTAAAGCAGAATTCGCGTCGCCTACTGGCCCCGTAACGGTTATTAACGGCTATTTTCCTCAGGGCGAGAACCGGGCTCACGAGACTAAATTTCCAGCCAAAACGCAGTTTTATCAAAACCTTCAATCACTGTTAGAAGCAGAGTTCAGCCCGCAAGATAATTTGATTGTAATGGGCGATATGAATATCTCGCCCGAAGATAAAGACATTGGCATCGGCGAGGACAACCGCAAGCGTTGGCTTAGAACCGGCAAGTGCAGCTTCCTGCCCGAAGAGCGAGAATGGCTGCAAAAATTGCTGAGCTGGGGACTGAACGATACCTTTCGACTGCAACACCCCGAAGAAAATCAAGTGTTCAGCTGGTTTGATTACCGCAGCAAAGGTTTCGAACGTGAACCCAAGCGCGGACTGCGTATCGATTTAATTTTGGCAACCCAGCCCTTAACCGATAAATTGATAAGAACTGGGGTGGATTACGATACTCGCGGAATGGAAAAACCTTCGGACCACTGCCCTATTTATAGCGAATTCGCGCTGTAGAAAGCGCTCTCTTTAAGATCTATACCAGCCAATTTTCGCGCAGTGTTGCTAATTCTCGCTCGCTCAATTCAAACAGGCTCTGAAAATAGTTTTCTTCAGAGCCGAATTCCGAATCGATGATTTCGAACAAAACCTGAATAAATTCTGGCTGAACCGACAATAGCAAATTGAGTGTATCCCAAAGCTCAGGTCGGCTGCCGAACACTTTATTCATTTCCGCCATTTCTGTATCGCTTGGATAATACTGGGACGTTAACAGGTAATCTTGGATAACCGTGTCTCTATCAACGCCGAGCGCTAAGAGAATTAGCGCGGCCCCTACTCCCGTTCTATCTTTGCCTGCAGTGCAGTGCATAAGCATGGGCGCGCTATTGGTGAGTAAGTAGTTAAATATTATTCGGTAAGCGTTTACATGCTCAACGGCCAAATCGCGATAAATATCGCGCACCCCCGCAATGACTTCGGATTCCGAAAGGCCTCTTTCGCGAATTAATTGATTAAAACTGCGGGCACTGCCTTTGCCAATAATTAAACGCTCAATAAAAGATTGCCGGGCCAGTTGATCCACCGTTGGGTGTAATTGAGCTTCTTCTTCACGACGGAAATCAAAAATTCGACTGATGCCTAAATGCTCAATTCTTTGAATGTCAGAATCGGTGAGTGCTGACAATTTGCCAGAACGGTACAAACTACCCCACTTCACCATGCCACCATCAACGGTATTATAACCACCAAAATCACGAAAATTTGAGGTGCCAGCGAATGCAATACGACGTTCAGAAAGCGGAAATACGGCTTTGTTAGTTTTCAATAAAAAATGTAGGCGCTTATCGGCGCTATCGCATTCGAATTCCAGCGCAGTGCCATCGGTTTTGGCGACCCAACGGTGTTCGCCATCCGCGGAATCGCCCACATAAACATCAACCGGTGACGGCTGTTTTAATGCCCATTCGAGTTGATAGTGCCCCTGCTCATTACGAACAGCGCTTGCTTCGATAAATTCGGACAAAACGGCCCCCTTGCATTAGTAAAGTTAAGGCAATCTGCATAAATAGTTTTTTAAGAACCTGTTACCAACCAATGCTCAAGCTGTTTTTTCAGCTCATCTTTACGAATTGGCTTGGCCAGGGTGTCGTCCATGCCCGACGTGAGACACAATCGGTCTTGTTGGTCATTTTTGAGCATGGTTAATCCCAGCAACGGTACGCGTTTTTGTTCTTGTTCGTTTAATTCGCGAATTTGCTGGGCCAAAGAAAAACTGTCTCGACAATCGTCGCAGCCGTTTAAGTGGCAAGAAATAAACACTAAATCGTAATCGCGCTGCTCGAGCCGTTTTAAGCCACTTTCTCCACTGGCGGTCACATCCAGCGAGTAGTTCATTTTCTCTAACAAGTTAGAAATAACCAACTGATCAACGGGATTGTCTTCGACTAATAAGATTTTGGGCTGACTCAAAGAAACCTTATCTTGGACATCCAACAATAAGTTACTGAAAGCTTGGTAAAGTTTATCCTGCGTAACCGGCTTTTGAATAACCTCAATGGCTTCTTTATCATCAATGTAGCGAGCCAAAATACGGGACTCAGCTTGCAAATGACTAACAACCAATACATGCGGCACGGTAGCAATGCTCTCGCATAACGCTAATTTTTGCGAAATAGGAATGGCCGTAAGACTGTCTTTTTTGGAGAACACCAACGCTAAGGTAAATTGTTTGCCTTGCTGTTCTTGCTCTTGTATGTAGGTTTCAAAATCGCGATTGCCTGATTCGAACGTGGGTTTTAATCCCCATACGGTAAATATTTCCAGTAGTTCTTGTTCGATTTTTGCCGGTGCATCCAATACCAGCACAAATTCGCCGTGGAATTTGCTCTCGTACTGTTTTAAAAAGGATTGGCTGCTTAGCGTTACCATCGGTAGAGACAGCCAAAAGATCAAATTATCTGAGTCTGTTATACCGATGTCGCCACCCATGGCCACAGCCAAATGCTTGCTCATGTTCAGGTTAAAACTGCTGACTTTGGGCGTGTTTTGCGACATATTCAAACCCAACATCGTACCGGTATCGGTTTCTCCCTCGTCGATAATATCCAACAAAATACCAAGCTCCGCCGAGCCAGTTGGTTCGCACTGAACGTTGACGACCAAATCGGTACCCTGCCCTAAAGAAATCGATTGATCGATAAGACTGTTAATTAACTGGCAGGTGCGAATTGAATCACCTTTTACACGAGTGGGGACATTTTCGGAGAAATTAATCGTAAATTCTTTACCGTGGATCTCAGCGTCTACCTCTTTCTCGTTGAAGCATTCCTCAATAAGTTTAGGTAGGTTGAATACAGTTTCGTCTAAGACCAGTTTATGTGCTTTGATTTTTGAGTAATCAATTACGCTGGTAACCAATTGCAGTTGTCGCTCACTGGCTTTTTCGGCAATGGATAAAAGCTGGCGTTGTTTATCGGTAATGTTAACGTCGTGTGAGAGTACTGATAATGCGCCAACAATATCATTTAAGGAAGAACGCAATTCATCGCTGAGAGAGACTAAAAACTCGTGGTTGAGCTGGGCGGCGGCTTGTGAATCACGTTTTTCTATTTCCAGCGTATCGGCACGCTGTTTTAATATGTAATTGGCTTCTAATCGCTCCCAATAAGATTCGCACAACACATGCCCCTGATGTCGGAGCATTATAAACAACATGACTAACACTGCACCGTACAAATAGCCATCCAAACTGTGTTGTAAAAAACTGGTGAGTGCGATTGGCGCCAGACCCATTAACAAATAAAGGGTTAAAAAACGTCGGTATGGCGCAAGCACGGCACACATACCCGAATAAAACACGACCGTATACAGCCACAAAAAGTGCGTTTCGCTGGTAAAACCCAAAACCTCGGTAAAACAAGCGACGATGATTCCCCACCAGGTGGCACCAATAATCGATGCAATAAAAAACATCGTCCGCCATTTGGCGGGAGCGCGAGGATAAATGGCCTCAAAGCCAAACATGAGATAGCCACGCACCAAAGTAATAATGATCAGGGCACTGGCCAAGCCGATAGCCAAGTTCACCGAGGTTTGAAAGAAATCGCCCAGCAAGAGCGTTATAACGAATATAGAAATAGATAACAGCAGACCACGTCGCGTGTGTCGCGACATTCTATAGTCGGTTTCGCGTATTAGGTTGCGGTCTTTTTGAACCTTAGTGTTCGGTTTAAATAACGTTAATATCCCGCTCATTGAAAAAACCTAATGCAAGCGACCTTACTAGCCGGGCTAATACGGTTGATGAAAAGTAGTTTGCTTGTGTTTAAGATCAATTGAATACAAGCTCTGTATTAAATAAAGCCATTAATTTATTCAAAATTCTGTTCAAATAGTTGTTGAGTCATTCAAGGCTTCTATAATCCTAAATACTCAACGATAACTGTCTTTATTATAAAACCAAGTAATCCCAAGCCGAGTGCACCGAACAAAATAATCGTTCCAAATTTGCCCGCTTTGGATTCTTTCGCCAAATCCCAAATAATAAATAGCATAAATACAATTAGCCCGCCGACACCTAAATAGAGCGAGATTGTTTCAAACTTTTCGATATCCAAATCTACACCTTGTCCATTTTTGGGGAATTTACTTCTGCATTAATCCGGTTTTATCGGCATTAACGAAAACCATTCACCGGCACTAACGATTCCCAGGTCGCCCTTGTCGTTCTGTTTGGCGTGTTCTGCCAGTTCGTAATACACGTTTCGCGCAATGACTGCGTTCAGCCGATTTCTGCAGTGCACAATAGGCAACGGACCGCTAATGTGTTCTTCCACCCAAATAGCATGGTTTTTATCAATACAAACCGGGAATTCACTAGGGCCATTCAATACATAGGTTTCAAAGCCGTTAATATCTTTTGTTGAGAGGGTGTTCATAAACAAAGGGTACGACTCAACTTTAAGCCGCCATTTTTCGACGGGCGTTACCAGAAAATACTCATCATCTTCGCGGCGTAAAATACTGGAGAAAAGTTTTACCAACGATTGCCTTTGAATTACCGTGCCTTCGTGCAGCCACTGCCCGTTTGATTTTATTTCGATGTCGATATCACCGCTTAATTCCGGATGCCAGCGCTCTACGGGCGGTAATTGCGCCTCGTTTTGCTCGGAAATTTCAGTCAATTGATGACATAAATCGTCCAGGTGCGTACTCACGAAAAACCTTCCTCCAGTTATACTGATTGCACTATTTGCGTGATTTAACTATGCCGAAATGATTTAAGAAAGCAGTCGCCATCACTGGAAGTTTGATCAGACTGTTCGATACTTAAAGTGTACTGGTCGTGTCTCCCCCCAATTTCATCGACCAGTAGGGCTCAGGCCCGATATTAAGGATAGTTCCTTAATGTTTCACTCCTAATGGTCTTTGCCCGACGTTCTCCCCCAAGTCGTCGGGCTTTTTTATGTCTGCTAAAAACTCGATTAGAATTTTCATTCTATTTTATGCCCAATTATTTAACACTTTGATACCATTGCGATGAATTAATAATTTCTCCGTCTTCATCGCTGACGTTGGGGTATTCAATATTTTTTGCATCGCAGTATTCAGCTACTGCAGGATGCGCCCAGCGAAAAAAACGACGTTTTAAAATATCGTCAGGTAATTTATTGGTGCCGTATAAACCTGCATTTTGGCGCTGCCGAAAGGCCTCTTGCAGGATAATGGCGGCGGCGACCGATACGTTAAGCGACTCCACCATACCCACCATAGGGACTTGGATTAAGGCATCGGCACTAGCAAGTGCTTTTGCGCCAACGCCGGCTTTCTCGCTGCCCAATAATACCGCTGTTGGTTGAGTATAATCTATATCCAAGTAGCTTAGACTGGTGGGACCAAGTGCTGCGGCAACCACCTGCATATCACACGCCTTAGCAAGGCTTAGAGCGTTGTCGATATCGTCGTGAACTTCTACGTGAACCCATTTGTGGCTGCCCGAGGCGGTTCCGCGAAAGCCTCGATAGCCCGCGCGCGGAGTGACTGTGTGGACTGTGTCGATGCCCACGGCATCGCAGGTGCGGACAATGGCCGATAGGTTTCGACCCTTGTGAACTTCGTCGGTGATCACCGTTAAATCGGGCTGACGAAGATTGAGCGTCTCCATCAGCCGTCGATACCGCTCGGGTGTCATGGTGTGGCTGGTTTAAACCTGAGGCCGGGTTGGCAGGAGGCGCGTTACCCATTTAATGGCAAGACGATCGACAGAGGATTCTGCAGCCTCGCTAATGCGGTCGATGACGTTTTTCTTGAAGGTATAGTCCACAGCAATAACACGGGTGCTGTCTAGTCGGTCAGTAATGTATTGGTCGCTGGTGCATATTTCGTCTATTAGGCCTTTATCGATGGCCTGGCGACCGTACCAAATCTCGCCGGTGGCCACGGCATCCACATCTAAGTCTGGACGATGCTCGCCAACAAAATCTTTAAAGAGATTGTGTGTTAATTCTAAATCTTCGAGAAATTTGGCGCGGCCTTTGTCGGTGTTTTCACCAAACATGGTCAGGGTACGTTTGTATTCTCCAGCCGTGAGCATTTCGTAATCGACATCGTTCTTTTTCAGCAATCGATGAAAATTGGGCAATTGGGCAACCACACCAATGGAGCCGATAATCGCAAACGGTGCCGCTAGTATTTTGTCTGCCACGCACGCCATCATGTACCCGCCGCTGGCGGCGACTTTATCGACGGCGATGGTTAACGGAATACCCTTGGACTTAATGCGATCCAATTGACTGGCCGCCAGGCCATAGCCGTGTACCATTCCGCCGCCGCTTTCGAGCTTAACCAGGACCTCGTCGTTGCTATCCGCTATTTTTAAAATTGCCGAGATTGATTGCTTTAATCCAGAAACTTGGCTGGCTTTAATATCGCCATCAAAATCCAAAACAAACAAACGTTTTTTATCGGTAATGGGTTGTTCTTTAGATGGCTCTTTAGAGAGTTCTGCGGATGACTTCTTTGACTTAGCCTTGGATTTCTCTTGCTTGGCTTCGGCTTTTAATTGTTTTTTTCTTTCCTTATGGAGCTGCTTGAGTTGCTCCTCAGGTAATACGGCTTGCTCAACGCTGTCGTACATCGACTGATAGTTTTCGTTGAGATCGGTGATTTCGATATGGCCTTTGGGACCGTGTTTTTTGCGCATCCCCATACCCGCAATAATGGCTACAACCGCGACAATAGCCACAACGACTGTTAGGACTTTGGCAATAAAAAGCCCGTAGTGAAATAAGAATTCCAAGAAATACTCCGTGATGTGTTTTTAGTTCCAACGATTAACCGCGTCTTCCGCGATTTTATTGAATGGTCTGGCGACAAGGCCGGTGCGAGTGAGTGAGACTTCGTACAAGGCCCCGTCGGCCATTGGTAAATAAGTCGCGCTACCGTACGTAGCGTCGATGCCGATTTGGGATAAATTCATGGCTTGAGACCACTGCCAAACATCAATGCCAATAGCATTTTCGTCGAGCGGGAAAACTGAGCGCGGCCCGTTGAGCTCTTTTTCCCAGGAATAATACCGGCCGCTGATGCGCTCCAGTCGATAAGCCGGTTTAACACCCATCGCCGCCAAGGCATTGGGCCATTTGATGATACGAGCATCCAACTGCCATTGATCACCGAGAATCGTAAAATTATGCTGCTCGCCATCGGAGGTTATCATTTTGGTGCTGAATTTCTGCTCATCTTCGCGGGTAAATTCCAAGGTGGCGACGGATTTCTCGGCAATTATCGAGCGATAGCTGAAGATATCCAAAATGCCCAAAGCCAGTAAAACCAGCGCTAAAAGTAGGCAAAACCCGGCCATGCCACGTAGCCAACCCATAAACCAGCCCTTATGGAAGAGCAGTTTAACCACCAAAAACCCCAGCAATACGCCCAGAGCAATGAGAATGACGGTCAAGGCATTAAAGAACATAAGAATCCTAAATCAGGGTCGAGGGTTAGACACGTAATGCTCAATAAGCTGGCCGGCTATGGATGTCGCCGGAGGATAATCGGGTAACTGACTGATATGCCACCATTTCGCATCCACAATTTCTTCGTTGTCGATAACAATATCACCATCCAGGTATTCGGCATAGAACCCCATCATCAGCTGGTAGGGAAATGGCCAAGCTTGGCTGCCAAAATAGGTTAAATTGTGAACTTGCACCCCAACCTCTTCTTTTACCTCTCTTTTTAGTGCTTGTTCTAGATTTTCGCCGGATTCTGCAAAACCAGCAATACAGCTGTAGGTGTTGGTCGTGTAGTTACGATGTTTAGCCAGAAGGATGCGATCGCCGTTGTGAATGAGGGTGATAACGCAGGGTTGAATTCGAGGAAACCAGGATTTATTGCACGTTGGGCAGTGTAGCGCGCTCTGGTTGTCGTTAAGTTCGGTGGGGTTACCACAAATACCGCAATATTGGTGCTCTCTTAGCCAGTAATAATACTGCACCGCTTGGGCGTGATGTTGAAACTCTTTGGGGTTGTGCGCCGCTAGAAATTCGCGCAAATCAGCCCAATACCAACCGGCATCGCGACTGATGGATTGAGGTTTGGGATCGTTGTTGTCCAACAGCGCCAACAAATGCACCCGCTGTTTGTTAGCCACGCTAAGCAGTTGAGTCTGGCTATTGTGGGAAGTCTCGTTAAAACCCAGAGTTTTCAGTTGAGTCTCGCCGTGGAGGGTTTGTTCGCCCCCGTGGCACAAAAGCCGCCCTCTGTGTACCACAATATAAAAATTTCTTACGTCGTTCATACGATTCTATTCGGCCAAGCCCAATGTGGTGAGGCTGTTTTCGGCTATTTGGAGAATGCTGTCGTCGGTATTTTTGTCGGATTGTAACGCGGTAACATAATACTCCAAACTCACAATGCAATCGGCGAAAGTTTCCAAAAGTTGCTGTAACACCGATGGATGTTCTTCCACCATAAGCTCTTGCTCAATAAACCGTTCTGCCAGGGTTAAAACATCGGCACAGCGGTTGCGATGCAGCAACGTCATCCCGCCTTTTATCGAACCCAGGGTCTTGGCTACATTGCGGATATGGCCCCGATCGTAATTGGACTCGGAGAAGGAGCTGAGCGCGCGTTTCACCAGCGACAGGCCGGTCTCGGCTTCCTGCAAAACGATTAATTCGGCCTCTTCCAACTGGCGATCAGCAATGGCCACATCGGCAGGTTTGTCTTCGTCAGACTGGTATCCGGCCTGACTCTTAAATTGGATAACGGTGCTCTCGATTTGCAGCAGCGCATCGGCCACATCCGATAATCGGTCGCGCTCTGGATTGGCGCCAGCCTTATACAAATCCAATACAATTTGCGCTTGTTCTTTGAGTTTCGTACTGGGTTTGGATAAGCCAATAACGGAGAGAATTTCGGCCAACTTTTTAAGCAGTTCCACCAGTGTGTGGAATTCCGCAACGCTTTGCGCTTGGGCGCTCAACTCGAGCATACGCTTAGCGGTTTCGATTTCTTCTTCAAACACCGAAATGACCGAATGAATGGTGTTTAAGCTGGGACCGCTAAGAATTTCGGCTTCTTTTCGCAACTGCTTATCCGTGTAACTGGCTTTATTCACGCCAAATTCGTGCAGAATTGCCCGTATTTTTTGATCAATTTTTAAATCGTTAGGCGCAATTGCGCACCAATACACAAATTCTTTAACAACGGTGCGGGGGATTTCGGTTTTTTTGCCGCTCGGATCAGTATTGATTTGCTGGCGAATGAGTTTTTCCAAATTCATCAATAGCCGCTTGCGCGCCGGTGTGGGCTTTACTCGCCCGAGGATTGTCGATTGGATGGAGTAACACGCCGCCAGCCACAGAGCGGAAATAGGTGTGTCGTGGTACAGGCCGGCCAAGCGCTCCAGTGCCGTAGACATCATAATTAGCGGCGGTTTTATGGGTTTATTCTGCAAAATAGCTACAAGTCCAATCTGGTACATGTGCCGAAAACGATTGGCCGCAGCTTTCTGCTGGGTTTGCGCCACCGAAAGCGGTTTGACGAGCTTTAAGTGAGTGATGGATTTGGGGTATTGGTGGACCGGGAAAAAATAGCTGTCGGGTAACGGGGCTCGATTAATACAGCCACGCAGCTCATTAATTTGTGGCAGCAACAATTCTGGGTGATCGGTTTTGGTATTTTCGAGGAATTCCAAATAGCGCGGCAGTACAAAAAATGCACTGGTCAAGCTCTGTAAGGTTTCTTCGCTAACAGCATTTTCGCCCGGGGTAATGTCTTCGGCCACAGCCAGAATGTTTTCGACCAAAACATGAGGTCCGGTCATCTGGATCATGGCTAAGGTGCCCGAAATCTGCCGCAAGCCTTCAATGCTGGCTTGCAGTTTTACACCGTCGTTGTTGTTGCTGAAAAATTCTTCAATATCTTTGGCTGCGGCTTCTATCGTGGATAAAAGTTCATCGCGAACCAGTTTAAGAGCGCTGATTACTTTCGTTGGTGCGGTAATATCCACAAAAAACTCACCTGCATCATTTTATTGGCAATACTGCCGTTAAATAGCCATTTGCTACAATTACGGTACTTTTGGGTTTGGTTGGATCCTAGTTGTCCTACCAAGTCTAGCGAACACTACAGCTATGGTTAGCAATAGAGTTGCTCTAATTTGTTTTAGTGCGATGATTTTGCCGTTCAAACAGATAGTTAGAACTATTTGTAATTAACGCAAGCACTCATCCAACTTTAACTTATGTGTGCTATCCTCACGCAGCTTTCTGGGTAATTCTAGCTGTTACATTAGATTTAAGTGTGATGTATTTGAAATTATTGGATTTTTTCACAGAAAAACTGATTTGAACAGTCATCCGGTCAATCGGCCGGGTGGCCAACATGTGTGGCGGCTACTTCATTATGAATTGGCGTTTATTTAGGCAGATTGAGCGCGTTTTCAACAGATATATAACGCAGACCGAAATAAATCGAACATACCAACCCTTTCTCCATCGATTTTTTTTAGCCTCTCCTTCCTTGGTTACTGCCAGAGCCATCAACGAATTCACGGTTGCTCATCATTGGTGAGCAGAGTACGGACACATTTTTCACTTTTTAAATTTAACTAGGTTAAGGAAACGGGCATGGCAACAACCTTTTCTCAAGCGCTCGGGAAGAACTTCTTAGGGCATTCACCCACGTGGTACAAGCAGGCAATTATTGTCTTTTTAATCATCAATCCCATCGTTTATTTGGGTTTTGGCGAGGCCGGTCACTTTATCGCCGGCTGGTTACTCATTGCTGAATTCATTTTTACGCTGGCTATGGCATTAAAGTGCTATCCCCTTCAGCCCGGCGGATTGATTGCCTTGGAGGCGGTTGCCTTGGGCATGACCAGCCCCGAAACGGTGTACCACGAAGTAGAAAACAACCTGCAGGTGATTTTACTGCTGATCTTTATGGTGGCCGGTATCTACTTTATGAAGAGCTTGCTGCTGTTTTTGTTTACTCGCATTCTGACTCGGGTTAAGTCGAAACTGGCGCTCTCGCTGCTGTTTTTAATTTCCTCGGCGGTACTCTCGGCCTTTTTGGATGCACTGACCGTTACTGCCGTTTTAATCAGCGTCATCGTGGGTTTTTACGCGGTATACCACAAAGTCGCCTCCGGTAAGCATATTCATCACGACCAGGATCACGACCACAACGACGACGATACCGTGGTTGAGTACCATCGCAGCGATTTAGAAGCCTTCCGAGCGTTCTTGCGCAGCCTTATCATGCACGGCGCAATTGGTACGGCTTTGGGTGGCGTATGTACTTTGGTGGGTGAGCCGCAAAACCTGCTGATTGCCGAAAAAGCCGGCTGGAGCTTTATCGAATTCGCCACCATGATGGCACCGGTCACCGTTCCCTGTTTTATTGTCGGTGTTTTAACCTGCATTTTGCTAGAAAGCACCAATTGGTTTGGCTACGGCGGTAAATTGCCCGATGCAGTACGAACCGTTTTAGAAGAGTTTGACGAGAGCGAAAGTAAAAAGCGCACTATGCGCGATCGCGCCTCACTATTGGTTCAAGCCTTGGTCGCTATCTTCTTAGTAGTTGGTTTGGCAATGCACTTGGCTGAAGTGGGCATTATTGGCTTAACGGTTATCGTTTTAGCCACGGCATTCACCGGTATTACCGAAGAACACCAAATTGGCCACGCGTTTGAAGAAGCCCTACCCTTTACCGCATTGTTGGTTGTCTTTTTTGCGGTGGTCGCGGTAATTCACGATCTCCACTTATTCTCGCCTATTATTCACACCGTGTTGTCGATGGATCCAAACGTGCAAGCGCCGATGTTCTTTGTTGCCAACGGTGTGTTATCCATGATCAGTGATAACGTGTTTGTGGCGACGGTTTACATCAACGAAGTTAAGGCCGCTTTGGATAATACAGATCCCAATCAAATCTCCATTACCCGCGAGCAATTTGACAAATTGGCTGTAGCCATCAACACGGGCACCAACTTACCCAGTGTGGCAACTCCGAATGGACAAGCCGCGTTCTTGTTCTTGTTGACCTCGGCATTAGCACCACTCATTCGATTGTCTTATGGCCGAATGGTACTGATGGCTTTGCCTTACACGGTTGTGTTATCGGTTGTTGGAATTACCTCGGTAATCTTGTTTATTTAAAACCTTTTAATAAACACCCCTAACGAAAAAACCGCTCCAACGAGCGGTTTTTTCGTATCTGGCAAATGAAAGCATGTTTTGCAGTGACTTACTCGTTAGCTCGCACGTTAGTACGACGACATTCTACTAACTCGGTTTAAGCCATTAAACGCGGCTTGGCGATAGGCCTCAGCCATGGTTGGGTAATTAAAGGTGTTGGATACGAAGTACTCCACACTGTTGGCGCTACCTTCTTGTTTCATAATGGCTTGGCCAATGTGAATAATCTCGGCAGCTTCCGCCCCAAAGCAGTGAATACCCAAAATTTCCAATGTATCGACGTGGAAGAGTATTTTTAGCATGCCCACATCTTCTCCGGAAATTTGTCCTCGCGCGGTGTGTTTAAAAAACGCTCGGCCTACTTCGTAGGGAATTTTTTGCGCGGTAAGCTCACGTTCGTTTTTACCAATTGAGCTGATCTCGGGCAGAGTATAAATGCCGGTAGGCACGTCTTCAGCGAAGACTTCAGTGTCCTGGCCACAAATGTATTTGGCCACGGCCTGGCCCTGATCAAACGAAGCACTGGCTAAGCTCGGCCAGCCGATAACATCGCCTACTGCGTAAATATTTTCCACTTCGGTTTGGTAGTTGGTATTCACAGCCAACTGTCCGCGATGGTTGGCCTGCAAATTAACAGCACTTAAGTTGAGTTTGTCGGTATTGCCGGTCCGGCCGTTACACCACAACATCGCATCCGCTCGCAATCGCTTACCGGATTTAAGGGTGAGAGTTACACCGTTTTGATCGCCAACCACCGACTCGTATTCTTCGTTGTGACGGACCATTACGCCGCCTTCACGCAAGTGATAACTGAGCGCATCGGAAATTTCATCGTCCAAAAACGATAAAAGTCGATCTCGGCTGTTTAACAAATCCACTTTAATACCAAGGCCAGCAAAAATTGACGCGTACTCGCAGCCAATAACACCCGCGCCATAGATCAACAAACTGCGTGGGGTGTGCTGCATATCCAAAATGGTATCGCTGTCGTACATTCTGGGGTGGTTAAAGTTGAGATCGGCGGGTCGATACGGTCTTGAGCCTGTTGCAACGACGATGGTTTTGGCTGTTATTACTTCGATAGCGCCGTCACCCAAGCTGATTTCCAAGGCATGTTCATCTTTGAAACGAGCGTAACCGAAGAATAATTGAATGCGATTGCGCGTTACGTGTGAGCCGTGCATTTCCACTTGTTTTGGAATCACCTGAGACGCGGTTTTAAGCACATCGGGAAAGCTTAATTGGCGATAATCGCCAACCATTCGAAACAACGGATCGTTTTTGAATCGAATGATTTGTTTTACCACGTGTCGCAGCGATTTAGAGGGTATTGTGCCCTTGTGCGCACAGTTACCCCCAACCAAAGGCATGGATTCCACAATGGCCACTTTCATTCCATATTTTGCACAGTAGATTGCTGCCGACTCGCCGGATGGACCGGAGCCAATAACAACAACATCGTAATTGTATTCGCTCATAAGGTATTCAAAACCCCGCATTAACTCGACACATAGTGCTGAGCTATGTGTAATCTTTGAAGAAACTGGAAGTGGTTCGTTGCTACCTTTAAGTTGTTATACGGTAGCGAATGTCTTTTATGTAAGACTAGTTGCTCTTTAGGAACTGTGTAGTTGTTTTGAAGACGAAAGGATAAACCTGCAATATTACCTGAGTAAGTAAGGTTAATATTTTGAAACCAATAGCGTTGAATTGCTAATACACCCGGTTTGGGATGATTCTGCTTTCCAATTTAAACAGAGGTTACTTAGAGCAGAATCATCAAAATTAAGAAGAAAAGGGCTTTTAAGCGTTGCTGATTAAAACTGGCCTAACGTTAAAAGCTCAATGTTTTGCAAGCAAAATGTTTTACAAGCTCAATTTAGCAGCGTTTGATATTGCCCTTGCCAAGTCCACTATTTTTGCATCTTTTTTGTACTGCCAGCAAACCAATTGCCCCGTTAAGATTGGTTTCGTTTGTGCTGTTTGCTGGAAGCTGTTGTGCGCTAGTTTAACTCAATTGGAATTCTGAGGGTTATTGAATAATATTCAGCGCATTTAGCCGATTAAAAGCACTCGCGCGTTAACGCTTTTGGCGCAAGCGCTGTGTACACGAAACGAAGGCCGATTATTTGCCTGATTGATTGCTCATGGCATCGTAGCTTAGATCGCGAGCGTTTTGAGTGAGCTGTTCTTGGCGCTCTTCACACTTGCTCTCGTCGCCACCGCAATAATCACACACATAATTGGGATCGTTTAAGGCAGCCCCAACACCACCGCAGGAACCGGTGATGGGTTTGCGGCCCAAAATTACACCGATTGCCATTGCGCTTACTACCATCAACAATACAAAAAACGCCACAAAATAAACCATAACACTGCCTATTGATTGGTTTAAAAGCCTTTTAAATATTCAATGTGAAACAGTTAAAGGCTTTTGGTTCTTTCAGTTACTATTTGGTTCTTTCAGTTACTATAAAAGGATACTCTGATTAACTCTCGATGAGCTGATCAAAACTTTCCTACATACTGCGCAAACTCAGACGAATACGCTTGTTCAAACGATTTGCCGCTGTGAAGAATAAAAAAACAAGCGAGGTGCTGTTGTTCACAAATTTCTAACGCTAACTCGTACCCTAACACATTCAGCCCCGTTGCCAAGCCGTCGGCCCGAGCGCTTTTAGGGTCGATTACCGTCAATGAGGCGATATTGTGAGTAATCGGCCGGCCTGTACGAGGGTCTAGTGTGTGAGAATAACGCACACCGCCATCGACAATGAAATTGCGGTAATCCCCCGACGTGGCCAGAGCTGCATTGGAAATAGATACCGTGACAACAGGCTCTCGGACTTGTGGTTCCGGCGATTCAATACCAATTCGCCAATCTTTGCCGTCCGGGTTTTGGCCTTTGACCCGAATTTCGCCGCCGATTTCCACCAAATAGTTATTGATGTGTAGAGAGTCCATATAGTCGGCCAGCACATCTACAGCATAGCCCTTAGCGATGGCTGATAAATCTACTTCCAGCGGCTGCTGTTTAGTCGCCGTTTTGGTCTCTTCATTTAAAACAATGTGCTCAAACCCAACCTTCGCCAACGCTTGCTGTATGGCTTCTTCCTCGGGTGCTTGGCTGCGGATATCTCTGCCAAAGCCCCATAAATTTACGATGGGACCGACCGTCACATCAAATGCTCCTTGGCTAAGCGAGTGAATCTCGGCGCTCAATCTAAACATATCGAACAGCGGCTGCGACAACGACACCGCAACGCCAATATCGGCACGATTAAACCGCATTAATTCTGAATCGTCGATGTAGGTCGAGGCCACTTGATTGACTTCGGCCAACATATTGGCGACCTCATGAGCAATATCCGCCGGCTCCAGCTCCATTTCTTCGTCGACAATGGTGATGTTATAGGTTGTGCCCATGGTAGGGCCGGATAAGGACAGTGTCACACTGGAATCAGAACAGCCCGCCAGGAGAATCGTTAACACGAAACAAATCAGGGCCCCGCGGGACCCTGATTTCGTTTGGTGTGAAAGAGACTTAACCGCCGAAATCATCAAGCAGAATATTTTCATCCTCTACACCCAAGTCTTTGAGCATTTTAATAACGGCTGCATTCATTACGGGAGGACCACACATGTAATATTCGCAGTCTTCCGGAGCCGGGTGATCTTTCAGGTACTGATCGTACAGAACATTGTGGATAAAGCCGGTTAGGCCTTCCCAATTGTCCTCAGGCTGAGGATCCGACAGTGCAATATGCCAGTCGAAGTTGTCATTTTCTGCCGCCAGCTCGTCGTAATCTTCGCGATAGAACAACTCACGCAAAGAGCGCGCACCGTACCAGAACGAAATCTTGCGCTTGGAGTTGAGTCGACGCAATTGATCAAAAATGTGCGAACGCATTGGTGCCATACCCGCACCACCACCGATAAACACCATTTCGTTTTCGGTTTCTTTGGCGAAGAACTCACCAAACGGTCCGAACACGGTGATTTTATCGCCGGGTTTTAAGCTAAATACGTACGACGACATTTGACCCGGTGGAATACCTTTAGAACCCGGAGGTGGAGTGGCGATACGGATGTTGAATTTCACCACGCCCTTCTCTTCTGGGTAATTCGCCATGGAGTATGCGCGAATAATCGGCTCGTCCACTTTCGATTCCAAATCAAAGAAGCCAAAACGCTCCCAGTCGCCACGGTACTCGTCTTCGATAACGAAATCTTTGTAGTACACGTGATGCGGAGGTGCTTCCAACTGCACGTAACCACCTGCGCGGAAATCTACGTTTTCACCTTCAGGCAGTTTAAGCGTTAATTCTTTAATAAAGGTCGCTACGTTAGGGTTGGATTCAACCACACACTCCCATTGCTTAACGCCGAATACGTCTTCTTCAACGTGTATGTCCATGTCCTGTTTAACAGGCACCTGGCAGGACAAGCGCCAGCCTTCGCGGGCTTCACGCTTAGTGAAGTGAGACTCTTCGGTAGGTAACATTGAGCCACCGCCGTTGTTCACAACACATTTACACTGGGCGCAACTGCCACCGCCACCACAGGCAGACGGTAGAAACATACCGCTGTCTGCCAGGGTTTGTAGCAACTTGCCACCCGCTGCAACGGTCAAGGTTTTCTCACCGTTTACCACAATGTTTACATCGCCACTGCTTACCAACTTGGAACGAGCGGAGATGATAACCCCCACCAGAACCAAGACGATGGCGGTAAACATGACAACTCCAATTACGATTTCCATGCTTTAACCACCTCTTAAAGATCGATGCCGCCGAAGGACATAAAACCCAGTGACATCAAACCTACAGTAATGAAGGTAATGCCAAGGCCCTGTAATCCTTCAGGAACATCGCTGTATTTCAGTTTTTCGCGAATGGCTGCCAATACCGCAATGGCCAGAGCCCAGCCAACGCCGGCACCGATACCAAACACGGTACTTTCTGCGAAGTTGTAATCACGCTCAACCATGAACAGTGAAGCACCCAGAATGGCGCAGTTCACGGTAATCAATGGCAAAAACACGCCCAGCGCGTTGTACAGCGCCGGTACGTATTTATCGAGCACCATCTCTAGGATTTGCACCAACGCCGCAATAACGCCGATGTAGCTAATCAAGCCAAGGAAGCTTAAATCCACTTCCGGCAGACCGGCCCAGGCCAGTGCACCATCGGCCAACAAGAAGGTGTAAAGCAGGTTGTTGATCGGTACGGTAATGCCCAGTACAACAACAACGGCAATACCCAAACCAATGGCGGCTTCGACCTTTTTGGATACGGCTAGGAAAGTACACATTCCCAAAAAGAAGGTCAGCGCCATGTTGTCGATAAAAATCGAGCGGACAAACAAGCTAAGGTAATATTCCATGGCTTACACCTCCTTAGGCTTTGTATTAGCGGTAATTTTGAACTCAGGCTCTTCCACTTGCTTGGGTTTCCAAGCGCGCAATGCCCAAATCAACAAACCAATCAAGAAGAAGGCACTCGGTGGCAACAGCATCAAGCCATTGGAAACGTACCAGCCACCGTCAGTGGTCAGCGGTAGGATTTCAACACCGAACAATTTGCCCGAGCCAAACAATTCACGAATGAAGGCCAAAATCAGCAACAGTACGCTGTAGCCCAAACCGTTACCAATACCATCTAAGAAGCTTGGGATTGGTGGGTTTTTCATAGCGAAGGCTTCAGCACGACCCATTACGATACAGTTGGTAATGATCAAACCCACGAATACCGACAGCTGCTTAGAGATATCGTATAGGTATGC
>CAYFFE010000056.1:0-24039 GCA_964342265.1 uncultured Cellvibrionaceae bacterium
CACCTATCGCATGGCGTGGTTCCGTGGCTTAAAAACCACTTACTACTTGCGAGCGCTAGCGGCGACCACCACGGAGAAATCCACCGTTAAAAACAGTAACCTCAACGCGGTTTCCTCCGGTAGCGATGCACCCAATTCCAGCGCGAGCATGGCCACCGGCGAAGCGGCAGATGTTCCCAAGGCGTGCTCTCTGGATGATCCGGATTGCGAAGCTTGCCAATAAGCGGCTGCACATTGACGTAAAAAGCTCGTATAAAAAAGAAAGACCGCCCATGAAAATTGGGCTTAGCGCAAAAAACAAAAAGGCGAGTCAATGACTCGCCTTTTTGTTTTGCCTATTTTTTATTGTAACGCTTAAATCAACAGGCTATTAAGATTCCAATAGCAAAAATATCGACCAACCCTCAATAGACCAATAAACCAATCAATAAACCAAAAACGATTATTGGAGTGCAGACACAATTAACTGCGCGGCGTGTTCCATGGCTTCGAGTTTTGGGTGGAACGGCACTACACCGTCTGAGTTAAATTCAAAACCCGTTACCCAGGGCTGTTCGGCGCATACGTGATGATTGCGGCTGGCTTGCGACATTTTTATTAGAGAGACATTTTCCTTTGCCATAACCGATTCTATTTTTATTGCAAAGGTATCGGCCTGAGCAACAAACGCTTCAACAGTTTTTCGATCAATGGGCTGTCGATCCTCGCACGCAATGTCCTCTCGCGGAAAAATAGTGGTGTAATCCACAAACAGTATTTCTGCATTGGGTGCCTTAGCTTTAATAGCGGCAATCATTTCCGCCAGCTCGACTTCAATTTGCGCCAAAGCCTGTTGCGAACCTTCGGTATCCATTTGCCCCACCATAAAACACAAGACGCTTTTATTGAGCGCGCGCGAAAACAATCCTGTTGCATCGCAAGCCGATTGAATAGTACGAATAGCGTAATGAAAACTGTTGCCGCCAACGGTTACTGTAACTAATTTAGTGTTTTCGCTCAGTGCGAGTATTTGCGGGGCAACGGTATCGCCGCCTTGATTGTGCTGCGCTGTATCCATTACATTGGCGATGGTCGCCCCACTGCAACTGACATCCACTAACGATAAATCCAAAGCTCTAGCAACTAATTGAGCGTAATTATTGGATGAGCGAGCACAGCCTTCATCCAAAGTTTTGGCAATACCGGGACCTGAAGCGAAGGAACTGCCCAATGCGACGTATTCGTCACCGGGGGATAAACTGGCCGCGCTGGCAGTGCTCCACACACCAATTAACACCAACGATAGTAAAAAAATTATTCGATTGTTTTTTGCCAGTTTGAAAGGATTCATCATTTTAGCAGCCATTAATAAAATCATTATTCTAGGTGTTTTATTGTATTTATTATTTATTGGAAACCTCTGATTATTATTCCACAGATGACTTTTGCCAATGGCTGGAGCCCGTTTGCCCAGGACCCGAGGCAACCGTCACAACCAGCTCGGTTAATTGACTGCCTTGCGATAATTGCTCGTCGGCCAATAATTGATGCAATAAATAATGCGAGAACTCTTCCACCGTTGTATTGCGTATAGGCAAGACGATGGTGTCCGTTTTTAAAAACGTCATCGTATCGGTGTGAAAACACACCCGATAAGCACTGTCTTGTTCATCAATCACCAAATAAGGCGATTCTCCGGGCAACAACACATACTCATCCAATGCCTGACAACAACGTTTTAGAGCCTCTTTGTAGTGGCGATAATTACTGGTCATACCGTTATCGTCCACCCAAGCGGTAATTTCTGCAGAAACCGTAAAATTATGCCCGTGTAAACGTTCGCGCTCTGTTGCTGAGAAAACCGTAAAGTGGGCAGCGGAAAATTTTAAATACTCTTTGGCGATTTGTATGGTGGCTATTCGCGGTGATGATGCGGGCATAGGAATTTCACAAGGTTAACGCGGTTAAGAATTTTAGCGTATTTACAGGATGATCTTACGCCCGCAGATGATAACACGGATGAATGAGTCCGATTAAAACCAAGTGCCTGGGGCTTACAACAAGTAACTGGGGGTTACGGCAATACAAGGGCCTACTAAATATGATATTGAAGCTATTTATTGAGCGCCCTCAATAAGTGTCTTTGTGAAATATCTCCCATAAACATTTTTAATAAACACCCTTCTTGCAGACTTGCAAAAAAAGCCCTCACTGAACAGTACAAAATTTAACCAACTCGTTTATAGGTAACTGCAAGACCTGTGGAAAACTTGTGTACCCGCAGTGAATATCTATCCATATATGGTGTAGATCAAAATTAACAATACTATATATTGTGTTTTTTAACATTACCCCCTATAGTTTTATGCAAGCCAATAAGAAAGCCCTTTGGTCGTTCATCTTTTACAAGATGGACGACACTATCACGCGCATTAGGGATCACACCCTATACATCAACGCCAAAACAGCACAGCTAAGGACAACATCACCATGCTAAGTTGGGATGATTTCGACAAAGACGATTCAACACCCATTCAAGCAACTGCCAAAGCAGAGCCGGCCCCTGCTAAACCCATGCTGACCGATATGCCCGAGGCTTCGCCCAAGAGCGAGCCCCCGGTAAGTGCGCAATTCTCTGCCGTTGAGCGCACTGCCGCCAAGACAACTGCCGCCCAGTCAGTTGCACCAAGCGCAGTCAGCCAGCCGGAGGCGTCTGCTTCTAATCCTGCGTCGTCCAGTCGTACACCGTCGCCCAGCTATCAATCCACGGCCATGGCGGCCAGCGCCGTTGCCGAAGAAAAACCGGCGTACCAGGCGGGCCAACAGTCGGACAACATCGCCGCAGCCTTAAAAACCCTTGCCGAGGCCGATCCCGCCCCCGGACTGGAAGAGCTGGAAATGGGTGCCGCGCGCATCGAAGTCGACCAAAAACGCATGATCAACTGCCGCGCCGATCTTAACCAGTTGGTACCGTTTAAATACGACTGGGCTTGGCAAAAGTACCTTGATGGCTGTGCCAACCACTGGATGCCACAAGAAATCAACATGAACGCTGATATCGCCCTGTGGAAAAACCCCGAAGGCCTAACCGAAGACGAGCGTCGTATTGTGATGCGCTCGCTGGGTTATTTCTCCACCGCCGATAGCCTAGTGGCTAACAATTTGGTGTTGGCGATTTATCGATTAATCACCAACCCAGAATGCCGCCAGTACATTTTGCGTCAAGCCTTTGAAGAAGCCATTCACACCCACGCTTATCAATATTGCATCGAATCGCTGGGCATGGACGAAGGCGAAGTCTTTAATATGTACCGCGAGGTACCCTGCGTGGCCAACAAAGCCGCCTGGAGTATCGCCCACACTCGCGGTCTGAGCGATCCGAGCTTTACGACCGGCACCTTCGAATCCGATCAAGAACTGCTGCGCAATCTGGTGGGCTTTTACGTGGTTACCGAAGGTATCTTCTTTTACTGCGGCTTTACCCAGATTCTTTCTATGGGTCGGCGCAATAAAATGACGGGGGTGGCCGAGCAGTTCCAGTACATTTTGCGCGATGAATCCATGCACTTAAACTTTGGTATCGATGTTATCAACCAAATTAAGCTGGAAAACCCCGAACTCTGGACCGAAGAATTCCGCCAGGAAATTATTCAAATGATTCTGGAAGGCACAGAGCTTGAGATTCAATACGCGCGCGACACCATGCCTCGCGGAGTGCTGGGCATGAACTCAGCCATGATGGAGGACTACCTGCACTTTATCGCCAATCGTCGTTTGTCTCAGTTGGGCTTACCCGAGCAGTACCCAGGCGTGGAAAATCCCTTCCCGTGGATGAGCGAGATCATGGATTTGCGCAAGGAGAAGAACTTCTTCGAAACCCGCGTATTGGAGTATCAAACCGGCGGCGCGCTCAATTGGAACGAGTAATACGCTGAGCCGAGAGGTTGCCTGCCACCGGGACAAGCAGTTATTCAACAACGGGGCATTTTTATACGGGGCTATCTTTATTCGGAGCGTTTTTATACGGGGCTATAACAGCCCCGTTTTTATTGCAACTGTGCCAAGGCTGTATTCTCGGCAAGCAAGTGAGACATATCTCACAAAAAGTGGGGGACTTGTCGCCTATATCGGTAGTAGCCATTTCAGCATAATAACAATCACAAGGACGTAGCAAGGAAGACAAACAACCAGGACGGTTGGTAACAAGGATGGAAAGGCCAGATTTCTGTAAGGATGCAGAAAAAGGAACGGCCTAAGTCTCAGGGATACAGACGCTGCTCAGATGTATCACGCACAGGATGTGCAACAGGGATGTCGATCAAGGAAGTATGTTGCTTTTAATACGGTGAAGGGAATTCGCCAACAACGCTAGATGGAATTACCCGGGCAAGGCCGCCCGGCGGATCACGGAAGGTCCACACTCGCCCCCGCTTACACTGCCGGCCAAGATGTCTTTGGCCGGCAGTGATTACTACTCCCATAACTACTCCGTTTGCGCTTTACGCCAGTCAGTATGCACCTAACCCCGACCCCCTAACGCCATTCCAACGTTTGGTATTCAAAATCCAGCAGCGAATAAACTCGGTGATTCACAAACCGATCGTACAACCATTCGCGATCGCGCAGTGTAGCCTCGTACTGAAATCGCAGCCGTTCGGCAATAGCGATGCTTTTTGCGTTACCCTCGGCACAATGGATTTCGATTTTATGCAAATTCAGCTGATTAAAGCCATGATCGATTAACCGCGCTACCGCAGCCGTCATAATTCCTCGCCCCGTAAAACGCTCGGCCAGCCAATAACCGATCGACGAGATTCGATTGAGCGGGTTGATTTCGTGAAAACCGCAAACGCCAGCGACAACACCATCCACTAGAATCACATAATTGGGCGCACCACATTGTTCTTTTAACGCCAGCGAGACTTCAATAAAACGAACGGTATCTTCAACGGAATTAACCTGATTAAGCCAAGGCAACCATTGCTTTAAATAATCTCGGTTGGCGTCGGTGAGATTAAACAAATCCACAGCGTATTGCTGTGCCATGGGTTGCAGTTGAATATTAATGGTACCGCTGTCGCCTGCACTAAAACTCATGGAACTACCTGTTATTGACGATTCTAAACACAGCGATTTATTCAGGCGCGTACATGTCGAACACTTCCTGTCCGGTCATATTTTTTGTGTCGTTGGCAAAGCGATAGTATTCGGGTTTTTCATCGATAAATATTTGATGGTCGAACACCATACCTTCTGTATTCTTAAAAAATCCCGCCGGGACTATAAACTCGTTACTGTCTTTTAGGTGATAGTACAAATGACTGCCGCAATGGCCACAAAAAGCCCGCTCCGCCCACTCAGACGAACTAAACACCTTTATGTGTTCCTGCCCTTCTAGGGTTACAGTCGAGCCGCAATCCATCGTCATTAACGGCCCGCCCGACCACGTTTGGCACATACTGCAGTGGCAAGCGCCCACACTTTTACTCGCTGTTTGGGCGGTTAATTTAACCGCACCACACAAACACTGGCCTTGATAAGTTTTTGTATCCGACATAATCCACCCTTAAACAAACGATTAAAAAAGACTTTGATTCACTCATCTCTGAGTTTAAATTTAAATTAAACTGAATCCCAAAAAAATTGTGGGCACGCTCACCCAATCATTATTTAAATCTTAACTAGGGCCTGTTAATACTAATTAGGCCCTAACAAAAACCGCGCGTTAATCCGTTAAGAAGAAAGTAATATTGGTTACCACACGTACGTCTTTTTCGATTTTTTTGGTATCGCCGTAGTTTTCGCCCACATCGCGAATAACAAAACCACCCTGGCGCGCACTGCGTATGCCGCCCACTTCAACGCCGGCATTTTCGGCAAATTCATTCGCAGCAATGCGGGCATTTTTGGTGGCTTCTTTTAACATTTCGGGTTTAATATCATTCAGCCGAGTAAAATGATAAGCCGGGGCGTTATTTTGCACATCCAGCCCCTGGGCAATTAATGTGTTCAGATTAGCTCGCCCTTCCGCCACTAACTGCACCTGCTCGGTTTCTACTTCGATTTCGCCGATTAATACGTGCTTTTCTTCCACCAAATTTTGGTTCTCGTCGCGAAATTCCTGCTTAATATAATTTATAACACCGGGTTTAATTTCGGACTGACTGAAACCACTCTCTAACAATAAAGCAACAATTTTTTCCTGATCCGAATTAGAGGCCTCGTAGAGATCGGGAATTTCGGATTTCTCTTTACCCGCCACAGTGTACTGAATCGACCAATAAGCCCGATCGGCCATAACCCGGCGCTCGGCTAAGCCTTTAACTTCGGCGGTATTTAACGCCACTTTGGATTTGTACAAGGTCTGGCTCACAAAGTAGCCTGCTAATGCGATGCCCAGCGCCATTAAAAACGCGGCAAACGCTAAGCTCGGGCTTTTGTTATTCATAGAATTATCCTTTTTCAGATTTTTATAATGGATAGACAATCGTAGGTAGAAAAAATTGAAATAAGTGCGGCAGACTATAACGCGTTGCGCCCGCCAATTGTTCGCAATCCTGTAAAAAAAGATTGCCGAACACCCCCAAATGAGTAAAATGCTCTTCCCTTAAAATCTAGACTGCCACAATGAAGCTGGTTTCTTTTAACTTATTTCGAACACTGGGTTTAAAACCCAGCGAAGACGTTACTGTAACCTACGTTAAACCCGAAACCTACGCCGCTCGGCCGCAAGACTATGAACAGCTTTTAACCGAGGCCGATTGGGTACTTTTTCCCGAATATTGGCAGCTCAATGCGTTGGAATACGGTTTAGGCTGTCGAGTTTTTCCAAGCCCCGCCAGCTATCGTCTCGGTCACGATAAGATTGAAATGACGCGTATTTTCCAACTCGTCGCCCCCGAACACCATCCCCGCACCTGGATTGCACAAAACAGTGCCACCGAGGCCGAACGTTTGTGGGAGGCCATGAGCTATCCGTTTGTGGCCAAACTGCCCAAAGCCAGCCAAGGTACCGGTGTTTGGCTCATCGAACAGCGCCAACAGTGGCTCGATTACTTGGGTATAGCTGATCGACTCTACGTGCAAGAATACCTGCCCATCGATAAAGACCTGCGCATTGTCATTGTTGGCAATGAAATTATCGCTGCCTATTGGCGCCATCAATCCGAATATAGCTTTCACACCAATGTGGCTCAAGGCGGGTTTGTGAGCTACGACGATATTCCACCGCAGGCCATTGATTTTGTTACCAAACTGGCGCGCGGGCTCAATATCGACCACGCCGGATTCGACATCGCCATGGTCGGCGATCACCCCTACCTGTTGGAATTCAATCGTCTGTTTGGCAATCAGGGAATCCCCGGCGGTGGCAAGGACATTACCGAAGCCATTTTGCGCTACCTGGACTCCCACACCGACGACGACGGCCCTATCGATCCCATCCATCCTGGGTCAGGTCCACCGCCGGTACAAGCCGCTTAAGCCTGTCATCAGGCCCTGTACTCAAACAGGTGTTAGTTATTCAGCCGAGTGTGAACGAAGGTTTCCTGAATAAGAACGGCGTCATCCAAAGCCCGATGTAATCGGCTACCCATTTGCGGTGTAAGCGCTTTTTTGGTCGGCAACCAGAGTTCCAATTGCTGCTCGGAAACAATGCTCTCAATGGGGCTGATAAAAAACTTGCGCTCCACCGCCAGCCGATTAAACAGGGTATCGAGCCAGGGTTTATCAAGCACCCAGGCATCGCTGAAGACGGTCTCACCGGCGAGCAAGCTATTTAGCTCGCAGGCCACTTCGTGCGGATGATGGCCATGATGCTGCAGCTTTGCCTGGCTGATGCCGTGCAGCGCTTCGGCGCGAGGATCCCAGTGAGTCCAGTCGGGCATGGGGCGAATAAGTCTAGAAAAACGCAAACCGTTTTTCAGCACGACGCCCACTTCGATAGGATAACTGTCGGGACCAAAACCGGAGGCTTCGAGATCGATAATTTGTGGTCGAAAGCATTTGGCAACGCTTTCAAAGGTTTGACTTGTATTAGCGGACATTGATGGTTTGGATGAATCCAGCGAGCAAGTTGATGAATTTTTTGTTGTCATTATTGTAGTCAACTATCAGGGCTTCCCTGATTATTATTGTGAGACGCAGCACACGGTCTCAATCTTCCTTGATTTACCTGCTTCTAAAAACGAAGTGTTTAGAACAGTTAGTGTTGCGGAGATCGTCGTGATCTCATGCCAGTTGACTATACCCGTTCATCCAACCATCTACAAACCTGTTAATTAATTACGCGAGGAAAATCTCGTGCATCGGGTTTAGCGAATAATAATTGCACAGTGCTGATCACGCGCTCCTGAAAACCGCCCTCACAATAGACCAAATAATAATCCCACATGCGCTCGAACACATCGTCGAACCCCTGCTGGCGTACTTGATCGATATTCGCCCAAAAACGCTTGCGCCACTCGGCCAAGGTTTTGGCGTAATCTTTAGTGATGTCGGTTAACGCCACCATTTGCATGTTGGTATCTTTGCGCAAATGATGACCAATAATTTCAAGCGAGGGCAATGCGCCGCCGGGGAAAATATAGCGCTGAATGTAATCCACCGATTTTTTGGCGGCGTGATAGCTTTGGTCGGCAATGGTAATGGCCTGCATAACCATTAAACCATTGGGCTTGAGCAGATCGGAGCATTTTTCAAAAAAGCGCGAGTAGTATTGGTGCCCGACGGCTTCCACCATTTCGATGGAGACCAGCTTGTCGTAGCGCCCAGTTAAATCCCGGTAGTCTTGCTGCAACAGCGTAATTCGATCCGACAAGCCCTCGCGCTCAATCCAGGCTTTGGCGTAGTCGTACTGGCGGCTCGAAATCGTCGTGGTGGTGACTTTACAACCGTAGTGTTTGGCCGCGTAAATGGCCAACCCGCCCCAGCCGGTGCCAATCTCCAACAAGTGATCGTCGGGGCACAAATTAAGCGATCGACAGACCTGATCCAGTTTATTGATGGACGCCTGCTCCAAGGTGCAATCGGGCCCGTCGAACACGGCGGCAGAATACATGCGCATGGGATCGAGAAACAAACTGAAGAATTCATTACTCAAATCGTAATGCGCCGAAATGTTGTTTCGGGCACCGTCTAACGAGTTGCGATTAATCTTGTGAAACAACCAGCACAACAGGCCTTTAAGTTGACTCCAGCGGCGGTTCATGGCGTTCATCATGGCTTGATTGCGCACCATTAAACGCACCACTTGCAGCGGATCGGGCGAGGTCCAACCGCGCAACATGTAAGCTTCGCCAGAACCCACCGACCCCGCCAACAAAACCCGCCGATAGGCCCAGGGCTGATTAACCACAATGTGGGCAACGATTTCGGCTTGATCTCGGGGCTGGCCAAAGGTGCGACTCTCGCCGTTTTCGGTTAAAACCAAATGACCGACGCTAATATTTTCGAACAAACTCAGTACGGTTTGCCGGGCAAGCGTGTCGAGCCAGTTGTAGTGTTTTTTGTTGCCCTGTTTGGCTTCATCGATGCTAACCGCTTTCATCCATTCCTCGCATAAGATTTCGGGTGAGGTACCAGTGGTACACGTTTCAAAAACAACTTAAGCGCCTGCCAATAAATGGCCAGGCCCACTTTGGCGGTCATCCACGGATGCCGCCAAAAAACCGCCCGCTGATTGGCTGGCGTTAATGCCAATCGCTGCAATGTTAATTGGGCGTTAAATACAGTTTCATCGTTTTGTTGATTATCGATGCGAATATCGAGCGCTTGCCCAGGCACCGAGCTGTGCCAGCAATAGTGCATGTCCATACCGTGAAAGGGCGACACGTGCAGAGTTTTATCAAATTCCACGGCTTTAAATTGCCCCGCCTCGTCGGCGGCCAACAAATATTGCACCCGCTCGCGCCAGGGCGTGTTGGTGACTTCGGCGATGAGGTATTGGAGCTGACTGCCGGACTCATCAAACAGGTAGTAGCACACAATGGGATTGATCAAAAACCCCCAGCAGCGCAAATTGGCCAGCATACGAATGGGCCCAGTGGGTCGCTGGCCGGTTTTCTCTCCCACCCACTGGCGAATGGCGGCATCGAGCGGTAGGTCGAAGTCGCGGAAATAGTCCTCGCGGCGAAATTGCACGGGCGGCCACACCCGGCTGGAAAACCGGCTGGCTTTGTGCTCGCCCCAAAAGCGCGATTGCTGCAAGCTCGCCTCTAGCTCGGCCAAATCCAGGTAAGCCATGTAAACCTGGTAAGTAAACTCGTGCTGGCGCGGCTTGAGTCGACGGTGCCAAACAGACCCCACATAAAGCGCACTGTGCTCTACGGCTGTTGAATTTTCCGTCACGAGGCCACCCGAGCTGGCTGAGGTCGACTTGTGGGTTGCTGCGCTGAGTATTGCGCCGACTGCATTGCCGATTGCTGTAAACCCTCCACCACTCGGCACGCACTGGCCACGCCGTCTTCGTGGAAGCCATTGCCCCACCAAGCACCGCAAAACCAAGTGCGATTAACGCCATTGACCTCGTCCCAACGCCCCTGTGCGGCGATACCTTCGCGAGTAAATTGCGGGTGAGCGTACTGAAATTGGCCCAGTATTTTGCGCTCATCGATCGCCTTAGTGTGGTTGAGCGTAACGCAATAGTTGGTGGGCAGATCAAAACCTTGCAGAATATTCATGTTGTAGGTTAAAACGGCCCGATCATTGTCGCCGCCACTCAAACTACCGTCTTTTAAATAATTCCAGCTCGACCAACACTTGCGGTTACGGGGCAATAGAGTTTCGTCCCAGTGCAAAACCACATCGTTGGCTTGATAATCAATGGCCCCGAGCACTTGCTTCTCGGCCAAGGAAGGGTCGGCCAATGATTTAAGTGCTTGATCACTGTGGCAGGCAAAAATTACCTGATCGAATACCTGAACTTCGCCATTAACGGTTAAATGGACAGCATTGGGCGATCGCTCCACGTGGCTTACCGCCGAATTGGTGTAAATGCGATCGCTAAAGGTTTTTGTGAGCGGTTCCAAATAGGCTCGCGAGCCGCCGCGAATAACGTGCCATTGCGGTCGATGACTTAAACTCAGCAAACCGTGGTTTTTAAAAAACGCCACAAAAAAACGCGCCGGCATGGCCAAACTGGCCTGACGAGATTTAGACCAAATGGCCGAAGTCATGGGCAGTAAGTAGTGATCGGCAAACGCTTGGTTTAAGCCCAACGCCTTAAGCAAATCGGCCAGTGTTTGGTCGTCGTCCAATTTGCCCTCGGCCAAAAGCCGTTGGGACTCGCGATTAAAGCGCACAATATCCAGCAACAATTGCCAATGACGCGGGCTGAGCAGACGTTTTTTCTGTGCAAAAAAGCCATCCAAATTGTTGCCGCTGTACTCAAATCCCGACTGCCGACAGCTCACACTAAAACCCATGCTGGTGGGTTGATACTCAACGCCAATTTCCGCCAGCAGGTGTTTAAATTTGGGGTAGGTCCAATCATTAAAAACAATAAATCCCGTATCGATGGCCAGTGACTGACCGCGATGCTCCACGTCAATGGTTGCCGTGTGCCCGCCAATGCGACTATCGGCCTCAAACACACTGATATCGTAATGACGATGCAAATAATAAGCAGCGGTCAAACCCGAAATACCGGTACCGACAATAGCCACCCGGGGTAAAGGGGATTTGGGCTTATTGGCCGTTGTCGGCGCGGACAAAGGTTGGCTGGCCATTTAAATTCCTTGTTTTTTTAATTGCTGGCATGCTTGTAGTTGCTGGCACGGTTTTAATAACTGGCGTCGTTAGCGGCGATACCGCTTGTACACAACTGTTTTAGTTGGCTGTTCGGTGGTTTGTTACCCATTCAAAAATGGGATTCCTTTAAAGGGTTTGACTGCGCTGCATTTTTTCTGCGACCCAGCCAAACCAAAACTTGGGCAGCCAGCGAGCCATCCTTAAAGGCCAAAACAATCGACGGGGAAAACGCACGTACATTTTTCCGGCCTCCAGGCCCGAAATAATGCGATGGGCGGCTTTCTCTACCGTCATCAAACCCGGCATGGCAAAATCATTTTTTCGCGTCAGTGGTGTATCCACAAATCCCGGCGAGACCACCGTGACGTCGATGCCCAGTGGTTTTAAATCGATACGCTGGCACTCTAGCCAATACTCAAAGGCCGCTTTAGAGGCGCCGTAAGCCTGCGCCCGCGTAAAGGCAGCCTGTGCCGACAGCGAGCCCACGCCCACAATGCGAGCTTTTTGGCTGGAACGTTTTAAAAACGGCAGCGCCACACGCACCGTGCGCACCGCGGCAAAAAAATTGGTTTCAAAGACTCGGCGATACAAATCGTCGTCGCACTGAGGGTTATCCACGTATTCGCAAACGCCGGCCGCCATGATCAGTGTGTCGATTTCGTCCAACACTTCGTTGAGTCGCTCGGGCAAATCGGGCCAGTCGTGCTCGTCGGTTAAGTCGAAAGCTAAAGGCTCAACAAACTTGGGGTAGCGAGTTTGCAAATCTGCTAGAGCCGCCATATTGCGACCGCTGGCCACCACATAGTTACCCTCTCTTGCCAGCTGCTCGGCCAACTCCAAGCCAATGCCAGAGCTGGCTCCGGTTATCCAGTAGGTACGCCGGGTGTTGTCAGCCAGTTGATTAATGCTCATAAGCGGTACCTCGTTGACGTGCATGGGAGGCCTGTACCGAATTGCTGGATTCACCCGCCAGGCGACGCTTGAGCCAACCAATCATCGGGCCCAGCAAAGGAATTTGTTCATACAGCATCTCGCCCAGATCGTAATAATCGCGGTGATACTCGACGAGGTCGTCGCGCAGCTTTAGATGGCTGAACCCAGACACAGTCACCGTTTGCCCCGAGCGCAATTGCCGGTGGCGCAAGCGCATAGTCCAAGCCAAAAAGACTTGATCGTCGGTTTGAGTGAGGTCGTCAAATTGAAATCGGCAATCGATTAACCCCTGCGCCATTTGTCGAAAATAGCGCTCCAGCTCGGCTCGCCCATCGGTGCGGTGCACCGGGTCGATAAACGCCACGTCGCGATGATAAAACTCTAGGAGTCCGTCCAGAGTACTGGCACTGAACAGCGAGTAAGCCTCGACAAACGCTTTGAGATTAAACTGTTGCATGCTCACCTGTAGAGAAGTCGTTATTTGGAGGATGTTACGATGGGAAATGAGGCCCAGATCACCAGAATAACGATCATTCCAAGATCATCATTTTAATATTAGCTGAACTTACACATTTAATGGGGAGAACTGAAAGGTTGGCAATTGCCGCCCTAGAGCGCCTTTAAAGCCTAAAATGTGGCAGGAAAGCCTAGCCAATAAACCAATCAAAATTCAGTGGGTATCGGCCAGTCATCGCAAGGAAGAATCTCAAATGGAAATATAAAGATACTCTCGTGCAAAAAATTTGCTCAATAGCCATCATCCAAATTGCCAGATGCTTGCGTAAATCCCCGCAATAGGAAAACATCGGGGAATTCGCGTGACTATTTCCAGCAGTAAACTTCGTCCAGTACGGGAACAGGCACACCACCAGCGCTCAAAGCAAGGGGCCTCAATGTCTGCAGAATCCACACAGCGAGATGACACCTGGAGCACGCTATTGCAATCGGTGGCCAATACTCGGGATCGCGAAGCGTTTCAAAAGTTGTTTGAACACTTCGCACCACTCGTTAAAGGGTTTTGCCTGTCTAAGCCTGTGGCCGGTCAGTCGTCCAACTTGGCTGATGAAGTGGTTCAGGAAGTGATGATCAAAGTCTGGCAAAAAGCCAGCAGCTTTGACGCCAGCAAGGCTTCTGCCAGCACGTGGATATTTACCCTGGCGCGTAACTGCCGCATCGATTTGATCCGGCGCAACAAGCGCCACGACAACGACCCACTGACCAGTGATGATCTCTGGGCCAGCGACGAAGACGCCGCGCCGGTCACTCATCTGCAAAAGGTGCGCGATGCCCATCTGCTGCAGAAAGCTTGTCAGGAGTTACCCCCCGAGCAGTTACAGGTTATCGGCAAGGTATTCGTGGAGGGCAAAACCCACGCCGAAACCGCCGAAGAGCTCGACATGCCGCTGGGCACCGTTAAATCTCGCGTTCGACTCGCGTTAAAAAAGTTACACGTTATCATTGGCAATCGCGCCAACGAGGTATCACAATGATCAAGCACCACCCAGATGCCAACATACTCGCCGAATACGCCGCCGGCGTATTAAACATCGGCCAGAGCTTGGGCGTTGCCGCACACCTGCATTACTGCGAAGAGTGCCGTCGCCACGTGCAAGCTTTAAACAATTTGGGCGGCGCAATGCTAGAGAGAAACACGCAACCGGCCACGCTAGAACACAATGCCTTTTTAAGCGTGATGGCCAAAATCGATCAACAACCTAGTATTGAAGCCAAGCCTGCCATTGCCGAGCAAACAGTGCCCTCGCGCGTTCAAAAATCCCTACCGCCTGCGGTGGCCAAAGTGGTTGGCAATCCAGCGCAATTGCGTTGGCAACGATTGTCGCCCTCCATGAAATCAGCCGACTTAATTACCGGCCAAAAGCAGTGTCAAGTATCACTGATTAAAATCAGTGCCGGTGGCCAGGTGTTGGAGCACGACCACAAAGGCAACGAATTTACGGTGGTTTTAAAAGGCGCGTTTTCCGATAAACAAGGGATCTACAAGGCCGGAGACTTTCTGCATAAACAACCGGGCGAAGTGCACACACCGTCGGCCACTGCCAACGAAGATTGCCTGTGCTTAGCCGTACTTGATGCGCCGCTGCACTTTACCGGTTGGATTGGTCGACTGGTTAACCCGTTTGTAAGACTCAATCCTCAGTAATCTCTCGCGCTTCTTTAATCTCTCCCGATCTTTCCCACTCGACCACGCATTCCCCCGCGTGGTCTTTTTTTATGGCCTCCGCGCTACCGTGCAAAAACGACAAAACAGGTTCAAACTCAACAACTTATTTAATAATTATTTTGAATGGATACACAAACTGGCTGGTTAACTGCAAGATATTGCCTAAACTTATTTTCAGCGCCGGTTCATTTTCGATAGGGATAATCGTTGCTGACAGTGGCTGCTAACAATGGCTGCTAACAATCGTTGCCAAGAATAGTGTTGTTACGTTCAAGCATATTCACGTAAAAGCATAGTCACGTAAAAATGTTGTTACGAAAACCTATTGAACTAAAGTTCATGCCTGCCGATAGAAACGTTAAGAGCGGTGCACAATCGGTTTAAATATGATTCAATCTATCAACGAGTACTGAAAACACGGCAACAATACGCAAAAACCAAATAAATCGGCCGAACAATAACATCGAACAAAAAGTACAAAACCAGGATTACAACCAGCATGTCCCAATCATCCACACACTGTGACTGCAGCGGCACACCCAGCGAATGCCGCAATCACTCGGAGTTGGAAACACTGCGGGCCAAGGTGGCTGAACTGGAAGATCAAATTGCCGAGCTTACCGCATTGGTGCGCACCGATGGACTTACCGGTTTGTACAATCATCGCTATTTTCGCGAAGCCCTGCACCGAGAGTTGGAAAGAACCCAGCGCACCGGCGTAGACTTTTGTTTAATGCTGCTGGATTTAGACCATTTTAAAAACGTTAACGATACCTATGGCCACGAAATCGGTAACCAGGCCCTGCAACACACCGCCACATTAATTAAAGAATCGTTGCGACCCATGGATTTGCCCTGCCGATACGGCGGCGAGGAATTTGCCATTCTGCTGCCCAGCACCCCGCTGCTCACGAGTCGCCAAGTTGCCGAGCGCATTCGCACGACTATCGAAAACACACCGATAAACACCGGCGAACACACACTGCAATTAACCGCGAGTTTAGGCATTGCCGCCTACAACAAAAACAGCATTCTCACCGAAGAACAATTAATAGAAACCGCCGACCAGCAACTGTATCGAGCAAAACAAACCGGGCGCAACCGCGTTTGTTACGCAGCCATTGCCTCATCAGAAAAACAAAACGTCAGCCAGGAAGAAAAAGATTTACTGTTTGATGTGTTTAATTCCAGCCCCCAATAATTACCGCGCGGTTGCGCCTATTGGCGCAACCCACCTAAAATTAAACGGTCTTTAAATAACGCTGCAATCGATGTCGCAAGGCAAAGCGTATGGCTCGACTCCACGACCGAGAAAGCCTTTCCAATAAAATAAAATCCACCTCGTACAACGGTAAATCGATGGGCGCTTTAGCACCGGCCATCAGCTCCAAACTTTGAGTCGACATTATCGGCAACGGCAGACTGTGCGGGCTATCCATAGACAGCTTTAAATAGGTGGTAGGATCCAACACCGCGCCGGACACCTGATTAACGTAAAAAAAACGCCACTGATAATTTTTATCTGGCCGACACGCCACAACAAAATTCGTGGGCCGTAAAAAAGGCCGGCAATTTTCGATAATTTTTTCACCATTGTACACCCACTCGCCATCGCGGCGAGAAGGCTTGCAGTCCAACAAAAGCTCGTAGGATTGTTCATCATAAACCGCAAGCACCTGGCTAATTTCTCGCATGGCTTGCAATAATTGAGGTGAATCAGTTGCAGGCATAAAACCCGCAGAACTGCCACCGGACAATGCTGGATGAGAAAAATCGTTCATAGTCGCTACGGCTAGCATAAGCCTATCCCCCTTATCTGACGTAGCACCACTATGCCACAAACTTATTCATCCTCAATCCAGTTCAGGCAGAGTTTGACAAGAGTTTTACAAAGCTTGGTGATTTGTAAAACCTCGTAAAATTTAACCGCAATTCGTTAAAATTACTGAGATAAGCCAACACCAAACCCCATCAAGCTGGCTATTTGCCACCCCACAACTCGTTAACACATTAACCAACTACTAGCACGAATCGCCACTTCACAAGTGCAAAAACCGCGTCGCTCCAAGCCACACAAAGCATTAAATGCCAAACCTGCTCTTTTTATATACATGTTTATTTGTACAGCCCTGGAAAACGCACCCATTCTTCGCTTTAATAACCTCAACCGAACAGTCAACGTGGCCCCCATGGAACAGCTCACCGACCTAAAAGCCATACTGCACTCCAAGCGCGCCAATATTTACTACCTAGAAAAATGCCGGGTAATGCAAAAAGATGGTCGCGTGCTGTATTTAACCGAAGCCAAAGACCACAACCAATACTGGAACATCCCCATTGCCAACACGACCTGCTTGCTGCTGGGCACCGGCACCTCCATTACCCAAGCGGCGATGCGCATGCTGGCCCAAGCGGGCGTACTGGTGGGCTTTTGCGGTGGTGGCGGCACACCGTTACTTATGGCCAACGAGGTAGAATGGCTCAGTCCACAAAGCGAATACCGCCCCACCGAATACCTGCAAGGTTGGATGCAATTTTGGTTTGACGACCACAAACGCCTGCAGGCCGGTAAAACCCTACAAGTGGCGCGCATCCACTACCTGCGCCAAGTGTGGCAAAAAGACCGCGACCTCAAAAGCGCAGGCTTCGACAGCAACAACCCCAACATAAGCCAAGCCCTGGATAACTTTTTAGCCAAAATACAAACCGCGCCCAAAGTGGCCGACCTGCTCCAAGCCGAGGCTCAACTCACCAAACAACTCTACAAAATCGCCAGCCGCAACACCCAATACGGCGACTTCACCCGCGAGCGCGACGCCACAGACGACGCCAACAACCTGCTAAACCACGGCAACTACCTCGCCTACGGCCTGGCCGCAACTACACTGTGGGTGTTAGGTATTCCCCACGGCTTTGCCGTAATGCACGGCAAAACCCGGCGCGGCGCCTTAGTGTTCGACATAGCCGACCTAGTCAAAGACGCCCTAATCCTACCCTGGGCCTTTATCTGCGCCCAAGAAAACGCCACCGAGCAAGAGTTTAGGCAACAATGCCTGCAAGCCTTTACCGACCACAAAGCGTTAGATGCCATGTTTGAGCAGGTAAAAGCCATCGCCTTAAAAACAGATTGGGAGGCCCCACAGCCATGATGGTTACTTTCATATCCCAGTGCGAGAAGAAAGCCCTCCCCCGCACCCGTCGCGTACTCGACGCCTTTGCCGATCGCATAGGCGACAACACTTGGCAGACGGTGATTACGCAGGAGGGGTTATTAGCGGTTAAAAAGCTACTGCGTAAAACCGCCACTAAAAATACTGCGGTTAGTTGCCATTGGATACGGTCGCGGTCACGGAGTGAGTTGGTTTGGGTGATTGGCAGCCGCAATAAATTTAATTTAAAGGGCATTGTCCCCGTAAATTCAACGACAAAAGAGGTGCCAATGGACATAGCAATAAATAAACCGATAAAGGGCGTAGATTACGCGAACACCCAGTTACAAAGACTTGACCATCATCTATTCGCAGTTGGTTATGTCGCAGAAAATCTCTATAAACATTTTTATCCCAATGATTTACCTTTAGTGAATTCAGCATTTATAGCGGGATGTTTACACGATATAGGCAAAGTTGACCCAAAGTTTCAGGAATGGGTAACAAATGATAAAAATAGGAGTTTTGAGCCTGAAGATGGCCAGCATATTGATGGAACCAAATTTAGTTTTGAGAAGCACCCGAGGCACAACGAGGTTTCACTAGCAATTTACTCGTTAATTGAGAGCGGTGATTTATCCATAATTGGCAATAGAAAGAATAAAGCTCGCATTGAACACGCGATTTACTGGCACCATGCTAAGCCTTTTCGACCCAAAGGCGGGTTTGAGACAGTAGGCAACATTTATGACAAACTAGACAAAAACGTCAATAATAAAGCCTGGGCACAAGTTGTAGTAAAAAGTCTTGACGTACTCAATAAAGTCTCAAAACTGGAATTAGAATATTACGATCAAAATCATAGCAAACTAAGGTTATGTACTGATTCAGAGCCCGACCCAGAAAAAATATGGGATTTAGATCGGCTAAAAGTCCCTGAATACAAAGAGTATCGTCCTTGCGAGCATCTAGTAGATTTTAAAAGCCAATCCGACAACAACGCCATTAACAATCAACTTCGCTGTTGTTTAATAACCGCGGACCGCTGGGTTTCAAGCTTGTCAGCAGTAGAACTTGACCTAGCCATAAACAATAAAAAACTCGATGAATTTATAACTCAACAAATGAAGAATTCTGGATTGATTATCGAATCAATATTGGAAACACACATTGAAAACTGTTTGAATAATTTCCCCATTGATGAACGCAGTAAGCAGCAGACAACTGTAGCGCAAAAGCTAGCACAAAATAATAGCCGTGTTAATGTATTAGCCGGCGCAGCTGGTTGCGGGAAAACCAAAATTGCTTTGGAGTGGGCTAAGATACATGCAGCCAAACAAATAATCTGGGTTTGTCCACGTGTTCAAATTTGCCAGGGTTTATTCACTGATCTGATAAATTCAGATAGCCCTTACTTGCCTGAAGCTACTGTAGAACTCCATACTGGTGAGTTTAAATGTATTAACAGCTATGCAAATAAAACTGAAGAATCTGATTATTTTACTGGCGACGTTGTTATAACTACGATAGATCAACTTTTAAATACAGTAATTAGCCACACGAAAGCAGATCGATTACTCAATTATCTGAGTACGCATGTAGTATTCGATGAATATCATGAATACATCAACATTCCCGCCTTTAATTTATTATTCGCGGAGCTGATTTCTTCTCGCAAAGAGTTGACAAGAGGCTCTAATACTCTTCTGGTTTCTGCAACGCCACACTACCTTTACCTGGAGGAAATTCTAGGATTGGACAAAGACTATGATGTAATGGAAATGCCATCATTCAACCAGTGTAAATACCAGTTTACTTTCTCACCCTATGACGAGAACACAGAGGATGATAGCAACCCACTTTATCAGAAACAGAAATCAGGTACATTCATAATTAGTAACACAGCAATTACGGCTCAGAAAAGCTTTATAAAAAACCAAAATAATGAAAATGCTATATTACTGCATTCAAAATATAAAAAGAGTGATAAAAGGATATTATTCAATAAAGTTTACGAGTCCTTCCAGAAAGATGGCGAGCAGCTATATGACATATTGAGGAGCGGACCTATTGTTCAAGCATCTCTCAATATTAGTTGTAAGCAAATGGTATCGGAAATCACCACCGCCGAAAACACACTTCAAAGACTTGGTCGTTTAGATCGATTTGGTAAAAACACTGATGGAATCAACTCATACACAATAGCCATTCCGAAAACCTTAAATACTGGAAAACGGCAGGGAAGCACAGCAAGGTTCATGAGCTCTACGAATGAACTCTCTTCAGCTTTAACTTGGTATGAATTTTTAGCTGAGGAAACTGACCAAGGAAAAAAACTGTTAAGCCTAATAGAGCTATATCGAATTTACCAAAAATTTTACGAGCATCAACCAGCAATTAATATGCTAGAGCAAGACTTAATTGCGGCAATGAAGAAAAGCACTACAGTAATAACAGACAAAGCTTCAGAACCTAAAATTGTTATTAAGCCCAAACGCAATCAAAAGCAACGAGCAAAAATTAGTCGAAATTCTCTAAGGGGCGATAGCCGTTTCGTACAAATGGCAACCTGCAAAGTAGACAACTTCCCTGAAATTACTTTTCCCGAAACCTACGCTTACGAAATTTCTACAAACGAGTCTGAAGATATAGACAACCTAACAAGCTCTTGCGAAGCTATACAGGGGTATGGTGATAGCAGTAAAAACCTGCTAACTCACATGTATAAAAAACACCACAACATTAGAGGTGGAAAAAAACCCTATAAAGACTTTGTTCTGATGAATGAAGCGACCGACCCCGAAAGCCCGATATTTTTAAGTTATACACCAAACGACCTTATTCCTGTTGGCGGTGAGAGCTCTCGCCATAGTGAAGCCATTTACTACGGGGTATGTGAAAAGCAGCCTGTAGGTGCAATATCAATAAAGCAATTAATCCAACATAAGGACTAAATTATGGAAAAAGTAACAGGCATTAAAAGTGTTGATTTCAAAATAACCGCCAAAGGGCACGGGGTAGTAAATTGGAACGGCCCAACTACCCTGAGCAATGAAGGTAAAACAGTCGATAATCATACACTACCAAAGTTAAGAGGCTATACAAACTTAACAGGAAAGGTGAAGGAAGAAACCGGCTATCAGTACAAAAAAGAAGCAACAGATATAGACTTTAAAAAAACACCGCTTTATATCAGCCAAAACTGCATTAGACATCATTTATTTCGGGAACAGGCTTACGATATTCATTATGCAAAAAAATCAAACTTACAGCAGGTTTTAGCTTCTGTTACGGGGCTAATCCGTGGATATGTCGTTCCTGAATCCCAAAATAAGCGTACCAGCCCATTATTGCTAGAAGATTTTGTAGATCAGCTTGGCAATGGAAATTTTGAACAGTTTGGTCAATCTGGGGAGAGGGATAGCTCCTCTTTTTTCTCTAAAACAACCTTTGGAGATACCGAATACAAATCCTATGGATCAATAAGTATTGAGCAGTTGCAATTTATATCACTAGATAAAAAATTTGACAGAGAAGCCATGGAAATTAAAGAAGGCCAAGGTGAAAAGGTTGCGGAATCTGTAACGGAATTTATTAAGTCACTAAACCCAGACTTAAATTCAGAAGCCATTTTCCATCCAAACTATATTCGAAGCGGCACAATTTTCGAGGAAGGTGAAGTAGGCATTATTTTAAATGATGATGCAGTCCATGCGTTAGTTGAGCATTCGATAGAACGTATTAAAAGCTTATCAATTAGGCAAGCGAAATCATACATGTATGTTGATAGCATTCTGGTCGATTATAACGACAGCAATAAAATGATGAGAATAAAGTCTGACGAAGGCAGCATAAGCGAGCAGAAATTAGTAAATTACGCATGTTATTTTTATTCAAAATAAGTGAGGACTAAAATGAGAATAACTATCGAATATGAGGCATCATGGCGAAACTCTTTTCTAGATCCTACTACCAGTAACCATGAACCATTACCCAAAAACGGTCGGAAGTTTATTGGCTCTATGACAAACTTGAAAAACCCGGAGAATTTTCTCAACCGTGAAGTTAGCTTTGATACTGTTATGGGCATCTTGAATCGGCTAGTCGGAGACCAGAGAAAACTCTACCAAGCAAGAGAAGGTAATGATTATTATTTTCGAGAAATAGAAGCGGCAGTCAAATTTGAAGATAATCCTAAATCTATAAACACAGAAGTAGCATTCATTAGAAACATCTCTGGCAGTACGGACCAAAACTCATATACCGGCATGATAAAAGTAAATGATTTGGCATTTACATCGGATTATTCTCAGGAACTATGGTCAGTCTTGTCTTTAAGTTTATTAGAACTATGCCAATTTATAACTACTGGAAAAATCTCTACCAAAAAAATCAATCTTAATCCACTCCAAATTATTGGCCGCCTGGAAGAGCTGAACAAGCTCAAACCGGTACTAAATGAAGGGGAAGTCAATTCCGCCTATGTCATTTTATCTAATCATTTCGAAAAATTTAAGGGCTTGAACAAAAAAGAAGAGGTTCTTCCAATAAGCCTTTATTGCTCAGCTCTTTACCTTCAACTTCAGAGTTTGAGCAATAGATATGACCTATCATCAGCCAAAACTAAAGCTGGAGGACTAAGTGGCATCTCAAACAATGGGTTTACCAAGAAAGATTTCATGAGCCGATATACAACAGGAGATAAAAAGAAAATATGGGGCAACCCTTATATACGCGAGGAATTTGTTAAAGGAGAAGGAAAAACAACACGCCTTTTAACTAAGGCTAATGGTACGCTAAAGGTAAATTTAGATATTGATAGGGACACCGCCATCCAGCTTAAAAATGACATTGAATGTGCTGGGGTATCAAGCTTCTACTTAGGTAAAAAAGGCTTGGCCTATGTTTCAGACATTCGGATTTAGGAGGGAAAATGAATAGCTATTTAGATATTAATCTTCAGCCAGATACTGAAATGCCATGGAATTGGTTAATGAATACGGTCTACACCAAGCTCCACAAGACCCTCTTTGACTTAAAATCAAACAGCATAGCGGTAAGCTTCCCTGATTATAAATTAACTTTGGGTACGGTCCTTCGTTTACACGGCAATGAAGACGATTTACGTGTATTACAACAACACAATTGGCTTGGCGGAATGAGTGGTTATTGTAGAGCTGGAGAGATTGCGCCAGTTCCAGAAAGCGTGGCATACCGGAATATCAGACGAATGCAATCCAAGATGACACAAGCTAAGCTAAATCGCTTAATCAAACGCGGTTCTATCACCGAAGCGGAAACGAAACACTATAGAGCAATGATGTTTACCAAGAGCTTGGATAACCCTTACGTCGAGCTAACCAGCGCCTCTAATGGCCACAAGTACCGTCGCTACATTGAGCTAGGTCCACTTCTAGATAAACCAATAGCCGGGGAGTTTGATCAATTTGGTTTATCCAAAACGGCAACTGTACCTTGGTTTTAGCTCCAGATAATTTCGGGTAGTCAATTCAGGGCTGGTTTTTCCTTGATGCGAAACCAGCACAGATTTATCCGCTACGGAATATGAGGTGAATATTATGGCTAAACTAGCCCAGGGCATTATTACTAGTTAGACCATCGACAAAACTAACTGCAAGAGCAAAGCCGATCACCTTAGCACACTGGATAAAAGAAACGACAACTTAGGAAAATTACACGCCAAGCTAATTACTTCGCAGGGGTAGATTGGTTAACATTACTCCGATAAATTTGGTTGAAAACACCAAAGAAAACTGCTCTTTAAAAACTTGTTATTTTTCATATAGTTACAAACTGGCGCCTAAATTTGGGTATTTACCCTATTTGGGCGTTAAGTTATTGATGTAACTATTTTTTTGGCGTATTTTCTTGTGTTCACTGCCGCACAGGCAGCTTAGAAAACACACAGAGAAATCGCTGAAATACTGGATAAGTTCACTGCCGCACAGGCAGCTTAGAAATGTTAACCCCAGAAAGTTTTATTGAGCACTTTGTTCACTGCCGCACAGGCAGCTTAGAAATGAGTGA
>CAYFFE010000057.1:0-23905 GCA_964342265.1 uncultured Cellvibrionaceae bacterium
TAGTTGTTAATTTATTGAGCGCTTAAAATCACACCTAAGCCGAAACCGGCTTAGCCCGAGCGACCACGCTGTACAAATCCTCGACATTTAATAGGCGATGAGCATTGAGCAGAATAATGAGTTTTTCATCGACGGTGGCCATGTTTTCGATAAATCGGTTATCGATTACGCTGCCGAAATTAGGTGCCGGTTTAATGTCTTTTTCGTCGACTTTGTATACTTCCGACACGGCATCGACGACTAAACCCACGACCATGGCATCTTCCATAGCGCCGGCCTTTAACACGATAACAACCGTGGTTTCGTTGTACTCCATCGCATCCAAGCCAAAGCGCTCGCGCATGTCGATAATGGGCACTATAATGCCGCGTAAATTAATCACCCCTTTAAGGTATTCCGGTGTGCCAGGAATTTCGGTTACAGGCGCCCAGCCCATGATTTCCTGAACCCGTAAAATATCAACGCCAAATTCTTCGCCGGCCATTAAAAACGTTAGGTATTCACCTGCTTCATTCGTCATCGGCGTATTCCTCGATATCCAAAGTGAGCAGTTGTTCGACATTGAGCAGCGTTACTACGTCCGAGCCCACATTAACCAACCCCGTTATGTAGCGATTATCTACTTGCCCGCTGAACACCGGGGCCGGTTTAATATCTTCCGATTCCGCGTTTAATACATCGGACACCGCATCAACCACAAAGCCCATCATGCAGTTTACTCGCTCACCTTTTACGGCTAGCACGATAACCACCGTCGTGGGCGTGTATTCCGGATGGCCAATGTGAAATTTAATGCGCAAATCCTGAATGGGCACAATAACGCCGCGTAGGTTAATAACACCGCGCACAAACTCCGGCGAGTTAGGAATTAACGTGGGCGGTTCCCAACCGCGAATTTCGGTAACCGATAAAATATCCACACCGTAGTGTTCTTCGTTTAATTTAAACGTGAGGTATTGATCGCCGCCGGATATAAAATCTATGCCTTCGAGCGTCAGGTCGCTCTGCTTGCCGTTGCCAACTTCAGGCACTTCTATTTTGGAGTTCATGGATTTTCTCGTTTAAGCCGCCCGATTGGATTTGTTTTTACGGCGTGGTCGCGAGACCCGCCCAATCAAGCCTTGAATGTCTAAAATCAAAGCCACTGAGCCATCGCCTAAAATAGTGGCCCCCGAGATACCCTCAACGGGCCGATAATTGCTTTCCAAACTTTTGATGACCACCTGCTGCTGAGCCAACAAATCATCCACCAGTAAACCAATTTTTTGCCCGTCGCCTTCAACAACAACCAGCAGTGCGTTTTCGAGATCCTGATTATCGGCTTCGATATTAAATTCGCGGTAAATGGGAATAATGGGCACATTATCGTCGCGCAAACGATACAACGTGATGTTGCCGGAGACGTGATTAACCAGCTCTGGTTTTATCTGTAACGATTCCACGATTGCAATGAGCGGGATAATAAAGACTTCTTTTCCTACGCGAACCAATTGACCATCGAGAATGGCCAGGGTTAATGGTAAGTGCACACGAATAACAGACCCTTTGCCCAACTCTGATTCAATTTCGATACGCCCGCCCAGAGACTTAATGTTTTTTCGCACTACGTCCATTCCCACACCGCGCCCGGAAATATCACTGACCGACGCGGCTGTAGAAAAACCCGGCTCAAAGATTAATTCGTGAATCTCTTGGGTAGTTAACTCTTGATCCGCCGCCACTAGGCCTTTATCTTGCGCTTTTTTGAGGAGTTTTTTGGCATCCATACCCCGGCCATCGTCAGATATTTCGATAACAATGTTGCCACCGCGATGCTCGGCATTAAGGTAGACTTTACCGGTTTCGGATTTTCCGCAGGCCAAGCGTTCCTCGGGAGGCTCAATGCCGTGGTCCACTGCGTTGCGCACCAAATGAACTAATGGGTCGCCGATTTGCTCCATTACGGTTTTATCGAGTTCGGTTTGCTCACCGGATAACACCAGCTCGATTTTTTTGCCGGTTTTCACCGAAAGGTCGCGAATCATGCGAGGAAAACGATTAAAGGTAAAGCTGATCGGCAACATACGGATTCGCATAACGCTTTCTTGCAGTTCGCGAGTATTTTGTTTGAGCTGCTCTAAACCGTGCGCCAAACGCTCTAACTTTTGCAAATCCAATTCGTTACCCAATTCCGACAACATGGATTGAGTAATCACCAACTCGCCCACCAGATTAATTAAATTATCGACTTTATCGATACCCACGCGAATGGAGGAACCCGAAGAGGTCGAGACTGGAGCGTTGGACTTTTCTGCGGCGGGGCTCTCTTTAACGTCACCTGACTCGGCCACGGTTTGGTTTACAGACGGAGCGATTTCAGGATCGCTTTGCTCAATTGCTTTGATGTTTTGTTGTTGCAAAGGAGGTGCAGCTTGAACGGATGGCTCTACAGGAGTGGCTGCATCACGGTGAATTGCCGCCTCCGAACTAGCATCGTTTGAATCGCTGGAATTGTTTGATTCACTTAAATCGCGAATAGCACTTGGATCGATCATTTCGGCGTTGATAGTTAATTCGCATTCGTCGATGACCCAATCAAAAACAGACTCGATTTCCTCTTTCGTGGTATCAGCAATCAACTCCAATCGCCAAGACAAAAAACATTCATCCACCGTGAGCTGATCAAATTCGGGCACTGAATCCGTGTTGGCGTAGCTGGTTAATTCGCCCAACTCCTGCAATTCGCGAAACAATCGCAACGGCTCATTGCCCGTTAATAAAATTTGCGGCTCGGGCTTAAAGTCGATAAGCCATTTTTTTAACGCAGAGGTGTTGGATTGATCATCCTCCGCTAGATCGCCGGACTCAAAAAAAGTTTGCTCCAACGCCGAGTTCTGTTGATTAAGGCCCGAGTCGCCAGCGCTCGATACAATCGGCGGAGCAGTAACCGGGGTTGGGCCTGCCGACAACAAACGCTCGAACGAATTTAGCAAGGGTTGACTGGCGTTGCTGTCGATGGGTTTTTCCTGTTCCAAGCAGCTCACCATACCGCGCAGCACATCGCACGACTGCAAAAGCAGATCAATGGTTTCAGCATCCAACTGCCGAGTGCCTTCTCGCGCCTCGTCCAGTAACGTTTCCAACACATGAGTAAAGCTAACTATTTCGCTAAAACCCAGTGTACCGCCACCGCCTTTTATGGAATGAGCTGCGCGAAAGATCGTGTTGATCAGCTCGGGATCGCTGTCGGTGGCATTGCTGATCTCTAACAGCCCCTGCTCCATAACATCCAAACCTTCGTAGCTTTCTTCAAAGAAAACTTGGTAAAACTGTTTTAAGTCGATGCTCATAGCCCTGACCTTTTATTTTAGCCAAGCACTTTATTAACAGTGGCTAGTAATTTTTCTGGGTTAAACGGTTTTACTAGCCATCCGGTGGCACCGGCACTTTTGCCTTCGCTTTTTTTATCCATAGAAGACTCAGTCGTTAGTAATAAAATAGGCGTGTATTTGTAGTTGGGTAACGCACGTAAATTGCGCACCAAATCCAAACCGTTCATAACTGGCATGTTTAAGTCGGTTATCACTGCATCAAATCGATCTCCCTTAGCACTGCTAAGAGCCTGCTGACCATCGGCGGCGTCTTTAATTTGATGACCGGCAGATTGCAAAGTGGCTGACACCATATTTCGCATGGAAGCCGAGTCATCAACAATTAAAATTCGAGCCATGCTCTACTCCTTTTTAGTTAACACGCAGGTTTTATAAGTTTTAAATAATAAAAATTTAGGCGCAACTTACGGTGCAACGTTGAAAAATACGCCGAGGGCGTTCACTCGCTGGTTTTAAGATAAACCCGATCACTTGGATAAACCCAGCGCCTCAGACAACCCCAACAAATCGGACGCACGCACTAGGTCGTCGCTGGGTTTTTTCCAGACTATGTCGCCCCCCAGTGTTTTCAGCTCGTTACGCAAACTAACAAACACCTGCAAGCCAGCGGTATCGGCCTTGGTAACACCATCGGCTTTTAACTCAATAGTTAGGGCTTTATGCATCGATTTTTGCAATCGCTTATGCAACGATGACGCAACATGAATATCCAATGAGTCGCCACAACTGAACGTTGTTTTTTCTGCCACACCAATCTCCAGACTTTTATAAGTAATGCCTGATCAACTCAGAGACGCATCTGCTTGATGTTTCTAAATCGGATGATTTCCAATGAACTTGTCTCTTTTGATAGTGCCAATCAGTGATAGTAAGAATTATGGAAAGTAACAGTCACGACAGGCAACGATCATGAAAGGTAAAGGTCATGAAAAGTAACAATCCTGAAAAACAACGATCAATTTCCACAAAACTCATTCGCTAACACCCAGGCTTATTATCGGCAAAAGATGAAAACCTTTTAAAAACCACGCAATTTCCACAATACACTTGTCGTTATTCAACCATTGAATAAACAGTATTTTCGTTAACGTCGCTTAATATCACTTGCCGTCTAAATTATTCGCCGCTATCAAAAGGAAACACCCGCAGCGCACTTATCCTCAACGTATCGAATCAGCTATTGTCACTAAGATTAGACGCTAACTTGCTTATTTGCCTAATAATGGCGTATCTCGCGCCGCACAAGCGCAGGGACAGGCGGCGGGGTATTTCTACACGCCACTTTTTTCCCGTTACAAACGTTAAAACGAGCCCGACTGTTGTCACAAAAACCATTGCGAATAAACAGAGTGACGCAAATCGCACAATTTGAATTAAAAAAAAGGATCGCTTTGACAGCTTTTTGAAATATGACTAAATATTAATGGAGCAGTAATTTCTAATGGCCTGTTAATCGATAAGCAGTACGACGACTCGCTCGCTCTTGCAGGCATAAACTCCATCCTATTTTTGGCCCGAGCTGAATCGATAATGACCTCGAACATAAATGGACTTAGCCTGTTGCAGTTTGGAAATTGTTCCACCGTCAACACCGCAACCAACGCCATTTCGTTAACGCCTTCGGCCTACCCCTTAATGCCGGTTATCAGCTTGTTGCGCGCCAACAACCTGACAGAAGCAAAAACCTACCTTCAGTTAAAATCTTTTGATGTCATATTTTTGACTTTAGACTTTGCCGACGAACAATACCAATCGGCCCTCGATTTGGTTAAGGCAAACGCCGCTCACTGCGCGATTGTGGTGTTAACCCAACCGCAGTTTGAACAGCAGGCCATGGCTTTATTAAACCAAGGTATTTTCGATTATTTAACGCTGGATGAAATTAACGGCAAAAGCGTGTCAAGAATGTTGCGCCATGCACAGGAGTATTTGCGGCATAAGGAAACTATTTTATCGTCCAGCACGATCGACTCGGTGACAGGCCTTGCCAATCGTGCCGGGTTTATGGAATTTATACAGCGGCAACTGGCAGAGGCGGATCGTTTGCAGTTTCACTTGTCGTTGTTTTATGTGGATTGCGATAATTTTAAGGTAATTAACGATACGCTGGGCCACCAAAAAGGTGATGATTTTTTGGCTCATGTCGCTCAGCATTTAAAAGGCTGCGTACGTAATAACGATTTTGTGGCGCGCTTAAGTGCCGACGAATTTGTGGTAGTGATTAAATCCAAAGACAACCGAATTATTCCCTCAGCGGTTGTGGCCGAAAACATTCTGCAAGCCATTCGGCGCGGCGTGCAATTAACCAATGGCGAATTTGTGGAGTCACATTGCAGCATCGGCATTACCCACTACAACGGCGAGGGCCCGGCGCCCAATGCCGACAAATTTTTGCTGGAAGCCGCCTCAGCGCTAAAACAATCGAAATTAAAGGGCGGCGACTGTACCTGCTTTTTCGACAACGCGCTGGGCCACAAAGCCGAACGGCGTACTTTGTTGTTGCGCAATATTCGCCAAGCTTTTAAGCGCGGTGAGTTTTACCTTAATTATCAACCCATTATCGATGCCACGACCGACCGCGTGCGCGGTTTTGAAGCGCTGTTGCGCTGGAATAGAGAGAGTAAAGAGCGGATATCGCCGGAGGAATTTGTACCGCTGCTGGAAGAAACCGGCATGATTCATCTCATCGGCAACTGGGTAATTCTGCAAGCGTGTAAGGACTTTTCGAATTTTATTAACGCCGGCTACATTTCCGATCGAGGCTGGATTAGCGTTAATATTTCGCCCTTGCAGTTGCAAGATCCCAACTTTGTACAACGCCTGCAAAAAAACCTCAACGAGGTCGACATTCCACCGCGACAATTGCATTTGGAAATCACCGAATCGTCGCTAATGGAAAAAAGCGAGTTTACCTTTCAAACTTTGGCGAGTATTAAAGCCTTGGGCTGTGGCTTATCGCTGGACGATTTTGGCGTGGGTTATTCGTCGATGAATCATCTGAAGGTGCTGCCCATCGATACACTGAAGATTGACCAATCGTTTATACGCAACTTTCACAACGACGAATCCGACCAAGCGATGATTCGAGCCATTGTGTCGTTGGCGCATAATTTGGGTAAAACAGTGGTCGCCGAAGGCGTAGAGACTGAAGCGGTCGCGGCGTTCCTCAAGCAACGCCGCTGCGAGTTTTTGCAGGGCTATTTTTACTCCAAGCCCCTATCCATGCTCGATGCCATGGAATTTACCCGCGTGACCAACAAAATTCAGCACGATGTTTTATTGGATATACCGCCAATGTCTAACTGAGTGTCCTGACGAGTTAACAGAGACACAGCAATAACCGCAATACCCGCCAAGATAAATCCAGGCAACAATTCGTAGAGATCAAACCAACCACCCGATAATTGCTTCCACACCACCACGGTTACACCGCCGACCACAATCCCCGCCAGCGCGCCCCAGCAGGTCATACGCGACCAATATAAGCTGAGCAACAAGGCCGGTCCAAAGGCGGCACCGAAACCTGCCCAGGCGTAGGAGACCAAATCGAGTACGGAATTACCCGGCGACAGCGCCAATAGCGTGGCAATTACCGCGATACCAATCACTGCGGCGCGACCCAGCCACATAATCTCTGTGGACGAAGCCTCGCTCTTGCGGAACACCTTGTAAAGGTCCTCGGTGAGTGCCGACGAGCACACCAGCAACTGGGAATCCGCAGTACTCATAATGGCCGCCAAAATTGCCGCCAGTAAAATACCCGCCACCAGTGGGTGGAAGACGATATTCACTAACAGGATGAAAATGGTTTCGGCATCTTCTACCACGACGCCGGTTTCCTGAGTGTAAAGAAGACCAATCACCCCCACGCCCAGAGAGCTGATCATGGCAATCCCGCTCCAGCTTACCGCAATGTTGCGAGCAGCCGGCACCGCGTCTTCGCTGCGAATTGCCGCAAAACGCGCCAGAATGTGAGGCTGACCAAAATAGCCCAAGCCCCAAGCCAAAGACGACAACAACGCCACTGCGCCCAGAGCTTTGCCGTCGACGTCGGTTAGGGGATTAGCCAATTCGGGGTTGAGGGCTTTTAGCTCGCCCATCAGGCTCATATCGCCGCTCAGATAGGTATACACCACGATCGGTACGATAAACAACGCCGCCGCCATTAGCAGGCCCTGTACAAGGTCGGTCCAGGAAACGGCCAAAAACCCGCCAAAGAAGGTGTAACCCACCACACACAAACAGCCGATAATCACCGCCCACTGGTATTGTAAGCCAAATACGGTCTCGAACAGCTTGCCGCCGGCAACCAATCCAGAACTGGTGTAAAAGAGGAAGAACAACAAGACAAAAACGGCGGAAACCACCTGCAATATGCGGGATTTGTCGTTAAATCGATTGTTGAAGTATTCGGGCAGGGTGATGGCGTTGCCAAAGTATTCGGTGAATCGGCGCAGACGCTTGGCCTGAAACTGCCAATTGAGCAGCGTGCCGGTCCAAAGACCAATGGCCAGCCAAATGGCCTCTAAGCCCGCCATAAAGGCAAAACCGGGCAAACCTAACAACAGCCAGCCGCTCATATCCGACGCACCGGCACTGAGTGCTGCGGGCCAAGGGCCTAGGTGGCGGCCGCCGAGAAAGTAATCTTCACTGTTGGCGGTTTGTCGCCAGGCCCAATAACCAATGGCAAACATGGCTGCCAAATAAACAAAAAAACTGAGAACTACGCCCCAACTAAATTCCGCTAAACTACCTGTCTCCATAAAAGAGTTATCCTAAACTTTAGTAAGTATAAAAAAGCATCGAATCACACTCGGTGGATAACACGTCGTTCTAGTTTTTACATTACAAGGAGTCTCCGGTGATCCCATCGGATTTAAGCCATTACTACGCCACTCACCTGTTCCACCGAGTCAATCAAATTCATCAGGCCTTAACTGATTGCGTGTTTGAGCAATTAGTGATCGATACCGGCGTCTCGCATCGCCGCTTTTTGGACGACACTCACTACCCTTTTTGGTTAAACCCCTGGGCCGCGCGCCTGGCTCCGCTCAAATCGTTTGCCGAATCGTTTATCGTTATACAATCAGGTGCCGTTAAACCCAAACTACTGGTTTATCAGCCCAATGATGTTTGGCACGGGGCCACCTTAATGGATTGCCCGGAGGTATTGCAACATTTCCAGGTGTACACCTATGCCGAACGAGCACAGATTTTGCGTGCTCTGCCCGACCACAAACAGGTGGCGTACGTGGGCGAACGCACCGATTTACTGGCGCAAGCGGCGATTAACCCCAGTGATTTGCTCAACCATTTGGACTATTTACAGGCCGCTAAAACCGATTACGAAATTGCCTGCATGGAGCGCGCGAATGTACTCGCCGCCGCTGGCCACAAACGCGTTGCCGAGCTGTTTTGGGACGGCGCCAATGAAATAAACATGCATTTGGCCTACTTGCAAGCAACCGAAAGCTGCGAAAACGACCTACCCTACGGCAACATCATCGCCTGCAACCAACACGCGGCGATTTTGCATTACACCGAACGCGACCGCAGTGGCAAACAGCCGCGCAACCTGCTCATCGATGCCGGTGCCACCTACGGCGGCTTTTGCGCCGACATCAGCCGCTCCTACTGCCGCGATGAAAACAGCCTGTTCGCCAACTTGATTCGCGCCATGGATACCCTGCAGCTCGAACTCATCAGTCAAATCAAGCCGGGCATGAACTACGTGGATTTACACAAGCTGGCGCACATTGCCATTGGCAAGCTACTTATTGAAGCGGAGATTATTCAAAGCGATCTGGAACAGGCGCTGGATCATCAATTGGTGAACGTGTTCTTCCCGCACGGGCTCGGCCATCTTCTGGGCGCACAGGTGCACGATGTGGGCGGCTTATTGGCCAATGAACGCGGCCGGCAAGCGCCGCCCCCGGAGCAACACCCGCACTTGCGACTAACGCGAAATATCGAGGCCAACCAGGTATTCACCATAGAGCCCGGCCTGTATTTTATTGAGCAGCTACTGAACAAAGCCCATGAAGAAGGCCTGGGGAAATTTATCAACCAACCCTTGGTGGAAGAGCTGATGCCTTATGGCGGCATTCGTATTGAAGACAACGTGCGAGTCACCGCAGAAGGGGTGGATAATCTTACCCGCCGCGCGTTTGACCCGGCGGGATTCGAAGCCGATTAGTCGAGTTTAAAGGCTAAAAACTCTTCCGAAAGCGGTCGGTCGCTGTACATGTAAACCGAGTTGCCAATGGGATCGACCACGGCAAAGCCCCGATCGCCCCAGGGATGATCCTCAAGGGGCATTGCTATGGTTAATCCTAGGCTCTCAAGCTTAGCAGCCTCGGCATCCACATCGGCGACGTTAACATTCAACATAACCCCCGCCCCCGTAAAAGCAGTCATACCCTCCTGCGGGGCAATAAAACTCAACGCTTGGCCACCATCGAACTGCAACGTGAGATACCAACCACTATCGAAAATGGGACGCGCACCGAAATATTGCGTGTAGAAATCTCGGCATTGATCGACTTTATCGGTGACAAAACAGGTGGATAAGGATTGCACGTGCATGAGCCTTTTCCTCTTGTGGCTTTTTATCTCTCAAACCAATTCTTGCCTTGTATATTCACGGTTTGTATCAAGTCTTATCTCGCCTCAAGCTCTTATCTCGCCTCAATAGCGCTCTCATGACTTTCCTTCCTGCTTTCAATCAACAAGAAGGAAAGTCATCGGCCATTTCATCGACAAGGAAATTGTTCAATAGCCGCCGGCGAACTGGCCTGCATGGTTAGCAAGCACTAGCTCGCAAACACTCGATCCACCAGCGCTTTGGCATCGGATTCCAATTGAGCAAGGTGCTCTTCACCCACAAACGATTCCAAATAAATTTTGTAGATGTTTTCCGTGCCGGAAGGCCGTGCGGCAAACCAGCCGTTGGCGGTTTCCACTTTTAAGCCACCGATGTCTGCACCGTTGCCCGGCGCTTGCGTGAGCACTCGGGTAATGTCATCGCCGGCCAGGGTATTGCTGGTAACATCGGATTCGCTGAGTGATTTAAGTTTGGCTTTTTGCTCTAAGGTGGCGGGCACATCAATGCGTCGATACAGCGGTGCACCGTATTGCTCGGTAAGCTCGGCGTAGTGTTGCGCCGGATCTTTACCCGTTACCGCTAAAATTTCGGCGGCGAGCAAGGCCAAGATAAAGCCGTCTTTGTCGGTACTCCACACGCTGCCGTCTTTACGCAAAAAAGAAGCGCCGGCGCTTTCTTCGCCACCGAATGCTAAGCGACCGTTAAACAAGCCATCGACGTACCATTTAAAACCCACCGGTACTTCGCACAGCTCGCGCGCTTTGCCGGCTACCACACGATCGATCATGGCGCTGGACACCAAGGTTTTACCCCAGGCCAATTGATCGGACCATTGCGGGCGATGATCAATCAAATATTGAATGGCTACAGCTAGGTAAGCGTTGGGATTCATCAAGCCCGTGCCTTTACACACAATGCCGTGGCGGTCGTAATCGGGGTCGTTGCCCACGGCGATGTCGAACTCATCCTGCAATTTGAGGAGATTGTTCATGGCGTAGGGCGATGAACAATCCATGCGAATTTTGCCGTCTTTATCGAGCGGCATAAACGCAAAGCTGGTGTCGACCTTGTCGTTAACCAGAGTAATATCCAAGCCGTATTTTTTCGCCATAGGCCGCCAAAAATCGATGCCCGATCCGCCCATGGGGTCCACACCAATGCGAATCCCCGCTTTGGCAATGGCTTGCATGTCGATCACCTGATCCAACTGGCTCACGTAGTGCTCGATGTAATCGAACTCCTGAACAAGGCCCTGGGTTTTGGCCTCTGCCACAGTTTTACGCTTCACCCCGTCCAAATTGGCCGCCAGCAACTGGTTGGCGCGATCGGCTACTGCATCGGTGATGTCTTTATCAGCGGGCCCACCCATGGGTGGATTGTATTTAATGCCGCCGTCCTGCGGTGGGTTGTGCGATGGCGTAATAACAATGCCATCGGCCTGATCTGCGCCGTTGGCATTGTGGGTTAAAATGGCGTGGGAAATCACCGGAGTGGGCGTGTAGCCATCGCCGGCTTGCACTCGGCAGGTTATGCCGTTGCCCGCCAGCACTTCAATCACCGAGACAAACGCCGGCTCGCTCAGCGCGTGGGTGTCTTTGCCCACGTAAACGGGGCCATTGATGCCCGCCTGCTGGCGGTATTCCGCAATGGCTTGGGTAATGGCGAGAATATGATCTTCGTTAAAACTCACCTGCGCCGCACTGCCGCGATGGCCCGAGGTACCAAAACTCACGGCCTGTTCGGGATGAGCTTGAATGTCGGGGCGTAAGCGGTAGTAATTACTAACTAACTGAGGGATGTTGATTAGGGAGTCCTGAGGTGCGGGGCTGCCCGCGAGAGGGTGTAAAGCCATGGTAATCCTTCCTTTTACCGAAACCTAAGCTATTACAACACTATTGATCACAAATGCCCACTGGGCGGCCTGGCTCTGTAGCAAATCTGTTTTAAAAATTTGCCGGGGTCTTTAATCAGAACAAAAAATAGACGCTCAAGACGGGACAAACCGGTGAAATTTTCACCAATTCGGCCAATTTTAGGTTTTGTTTACGCTAAGGTCTCTATATAATGCGCCCCCTTATTTTTGGGCAGCATCTTCAAAGCGTTGCCTACCCCCGGCGATCTCGCCTTAACATGAATTCTGCAGGAGAATTTTCTTGAGCGCACTTGTTGCCGTGGTAATGGGCTCATCCAGTGATTGGCCAACCATGAAAGAAGCCAGCGATATCCTCCAACGTTTGGGGGTTGAACATCATGTTGAGGTGGTCTCGGCCCATCGAACGCCGGATAAAATGATTGCTTTTGCCGATAACGCCGCCGATAACGGCTACAAAGTTATTATTGCCGGTGCCGGCGGTGCCGCTCACCTGCCCGGCATGATCGCCAGTAAAACTCGCCTGCCTGTGCTGGGTGTACCGGTGCAAAGCAAAGCTCTGAGCGGCCAAGACAGCCTGCTTTCTATAGTGCAAATGCCACGGGGCGTTGCCGTTGGCAGCCTGGCCATTGGTGGCGCGGGCGCGTTTAACGCCGGTTTGATGGCCGCACAAATTTTAGCCACCCACGATACCGATCTGGCCGAGCGAATTGATCAATTCCGCCAAGAGCAAACCCAAGCCGTTCTGGATAATCCAGACCCGCGAATCTGATCGACAGTGTATTTTTGAGGTAATCGATGACGAAAATTTGGGTTCTGGGTAACGGTCAATTGGGCGCGATGCTAAAACAAGCCGGCAACCCGCTGGGGCTTGATGTGCAACCCGTCGACATCACCAGCGACACCCCCATTGCCCTGCAACCAGAAGATTTGGTTACCGCCGAGCGCGAGCAGTGGCCATCGTCGCCCGTAACCCAAGCGCTGGCCAATCACCCCAACTTTGCCAATTTGCCAGTTTTTGCCACCTTGGCCGACCGCCGCCAGCAAAAAGAATTGCTCGACGCATTAAATATTGCCAGCGCGCCCTGGAGCCCGGTATCCGACGGCCATACCGCACAAAAATTGCACGATGAATTGGGCCCCAGGGTTCTTCTCAAGCGCCGCAGTGGCGGCTACGACGGCCGCGGCCAACACTGGTTAAAGCAACAAGAGCAAAGCACCGTACCCGAAGGCTGGCACAATCATGCCATTGCCGAGCAGGCCATCGATTTTGACGAGGAGTTGTCGATTATTGGTGTGCGCAACCGCCAGGGACAAAGCTATTTTTACCCGCTCACGCTCAATCTCAATACCGACGGAATATTGCGCGCAACCGTGGCGCCCGTTGCTAGACTCAATCACTTGCAAGCCCAGGCCGAAACCATGCTCGGCACAGTGCTCAACGATTTGGACTACGTGGGCGTGATGGCCATGGAATTGTTCCGCCAGGGCGACGAAATCATGGTAAACGAGCTGGCGCCGCGTGTGCACAACACCGGCCACTGGACGCAAGCGGGCGCGAGTATTAATCAGTTTGAGTACCACCTGCGCGCGGTGGCCGATTTACCGCTCACCCCCGCCTGGGTAAAAGCGCCTTCGGTGATGATCAACTTAATTGGCTCCGACTTTAACCCTCAGTGGTTGGCCATACCGGGCTGTGAAGTCTACTGGTATCAAAAAAGTGTTCGCCCCGGTCGCAAAGTAGGCCACATTAATTTGAGCTGCCCAAATTTGGCGGAGCTTAAAGCCAGCCTTAAGTTACTGGCTAAATCGCTGAGTAAGGAATACCAGCAGCCCATCCAATGGTGCTTGAACGAGCTCGGCCAGTAGTTCTCCGAGCTTGTTTGGCGTGCTTTAGCCTAGCTCTCTTTCTTTAGAGAAGCCGTATTTCAAAAACCTTGGTCTTTAAAAACCTTGGCCTTCAATTACCAAAACCTCTGACTTAGCCTTTTTGGGGAGAGAATCAGAGGTTTATATTTTGCCAATGCCATTTATTCTGCGGTGCTAAAACCGATAAGCCCTTCGCGGCGATTATCGAACTTTGGCAAAGTGGTTCTCGCGGCTCTCTTGGCGGGCTTTTTCTTCGGCACAAAGATCGGCCGTTGGGCGCAGCAACAAGCGCTGCAAACCAATTGGTTCGCCGCTGATTTTGCAGTAACCGTAGTCGCCGTCGTCGATGCGATTGATGGTACTGTTAATTTTGCGCAGCAGCTTGGTTTGACGGTCAGCCATGCGCAGGCGCTGGCGATTTTCTTCTTCCACCACGGCTTGGTCCAGCTCGTCGGGCTCGCGCTCAAACTCGCCCATCTCGCTGCGGGTGGAATTCAGTTGTTCTTCAATTTCTTCTCTATTACGTTGCAGTAAATCGCGAAAGAACGATAACTGCTCGGTGTTCATGTACTCTTCGTCTGGCATTGATAGTAATTGCTGTTCGGTCAACGTCATCCGGTTGCTCCTTGCAAAGCATTGTTTAGCGCGCAAATTGCGGTGTTGCGAGTGGTTAATCGCCAGTCGTTGCGCGCTGTGCCCGAAAAATGGCGTATTTATTAACGCCCCTTTCTAAAAACCTCGGCAAGCATAAAGATGGCATTTGGCAGTTCTATGACAGTCAATCGCCATAAACCCCAACTTACGTTACGCCACTCAATTTTGGGCGCTATAATGCGCAAAATCCCTTTGAGCTGTGGAGTACTCAATGACCCTCTTTCGCCCCTGCATCGATTTGCACGCCGGTAAAGTCAAACAGATTGTTGGCGGTAGCCTCACCGATTTGGGTGCGCAAACCAATTTCGTCAGCGAGCAAGGTGCCGACTACTACGCCAAACTCTACCGCGAAGCTCACCTGACCGGAGGTCACGTTATTGGCCTCGGGCCAGGCAATGAGGATCCCGCCAAGTTGGCATTGGGCACCTGGCCAAAGGGTTTGCAATACGGCGGCGGCATCACCCCAGACAACGCCGCTCAGTATTTGGAAGCCGGTGCCAGCCACGTCATTGTGACTTCTTATTTATTCGAGGGTGGGGAGCTTTCCTGGCAGCGCTTGCAGTCGTTGGTGGAAGTGGTGGGCAAACATCAGTTAGTCATCGATTTGAGTTGCCGCAAAACCCAACAGGGCTGGAACATTGCCACCAACCGCTGGCAAACCGTAACCAACACCGTCGTGAACGCCGAAAACCTGGCCAAGCTCAGTGAGTACTGCAGCGAATTTTTAATTCACGCCGCCGATGTGGAAGGCCTGCAGCAAGGCATCGACGACGAGCTGGTAACCTACTTGGGTGAGCACTGCCCCATTGCCGTTACCTACGCCGGCGGGGCGAGAAGCATTGAGGACTTGCAACGGGTTAATGATCTCTCTAAAGGCCGAGTTGATTTAACCATAGGCAGCGCTTTGGACATATTTGGCGGCAGTGGTATCAGCCTGCAAGAATGCATTAGTTGGAATTTTCAACGTCGCAAAGAATTGAGCCAGTAGCATTGCTCTTAAACCCATTCAACGATGAATGGGTTTTTCGACTTCTTTTTTAAACTGACCCCTTTTTAAATCTGCCCCTTTTTTAAACCGGCCCCAAAGCATCCATATGAAAGCTAAATCCATCTAATCGATGCAAATCAAACCCATCCCGCTCAAACCCGCTAAAGCCAACTCGGCCAAAGCCATTAAACTCGTCCTTATTAAAACCTAAAACCTTAAACACCATCCAACTCCGCCCCATCAACGTAAAAGTCTTGAAGTTTGTTTTGCTATTCTGTTTTGTACAACTGTTTTGCACGTTGCAGTTTTTATGTGCTGCTGCTTGTAAATTGCTAACGATCACACTTTAACGGCAAACAACTAAATTGCTCGCAAATTAAAATTCAATCATAGGGTTATAAAGAAACTCGAGGTAGGCAAACACAATGCAAAAGCTTTCCACACAAGCACTGGCGACGTTGGCTCAGGATTCGGAGTTAGTGATACGAAGTTTGGCTCCGAGTTTGTATCGAGCAGAAATTACCAGCGCCGGGCAAACATTTATTTTGGCCGATGCCAAAGGGCAAAGCGCGGTTTTTCCCAGTTGCGAAGCCATCAAGCGTTTCTGCTATGCAAATCACTTTTTCCCATCACGCGTTTTTTTACATCAACACGTTACCTACAGCGAGATGATTGGACTGGGAAGTGAGCCCCCCGAAGCGATGAAAATCTCATTAAATTGGACTCAAGCAACGTAACTTATTAGTGACATTAGCGATGAACTCAGCGAATTTTTTCTTTATTAACACCTGAGTTTTGTCGCAGGCGATTGCCGGCGCGCCGATCGAATTAAATATTCCGCATTTATCCCGTAATTATCACAAAAACACTCGGATAGACTCGATTCATTTCTATAGGCCAGCGAATTGAATTCTTGCCCAATAATTAAATTTTATAGCAGTTATTAACTGTGCTTAAAAAGCAGTTTTTTTTGCGCAATTTTGTCGCTAATTCCAATTAAACTTGGAAAAACTGTAACAGAATCACGCCATAATTCGTTTTTAATCGTAAGCCTAAATTGAACATACATTCAATGAGTTATTGGCAATGGATTTTCGGCGTTCTTTCAAACCTCACCTCAAAATGCGGCCAAAGCTGCATTTGCATCAGTTATTACTTTAGATTATTGAAAAAGTGAGATAACTAGCTTTGCATTTTATGTAAGTTCAATGTAAAACTTCGACTTCTCTGAATATTGGTAAAAGCTCAAGCATTTTTTGCAAGGCTTAGGCTGCGCCATCCCACGATTTTGCTACACAATCGTTTAAAACTACATGGATTGGTTACGGGCCTTTGGTAAAACAAAGCCAACAAACCAAACGTAGACTTTAAAAGGCTAGGATGTTTTGACTGTTCGACAGCTAAAAAACCTCGGTTATCTGAGTTTAAAATGGCAGGCACTAATTAGCGTAAGCTTGGTGCTGATTATTAGCTTTAGCCTATTGGCCTACAGCGGCAAGCGCAATCTCGAACAGACCTTTACCAGCGAGCGCGAAAGAGTTTTCCAAAACCGCCAACGCACCGTTACCGCGTCGCTCGGCAGTATAAAACTGCAACTGCAACGCATTGCCGAACACTTGCAGGGCCAAGCTCGCAGCCAATCTTCTAGCGATCCCAAGCAGGCGTTAATTCAAACCCTAAACAACAACTGGCAACAGGTTAATAATGTGTGGGGAGTGGACAGTATTTCCCTGCTCGATGAAAACAAAAACATGACTGCATCTTGGGGCGAGCCGTTGGATTTAATCTCTGTTCCGCAGGAGTGGTTTGCCCAAGTTAAACAATCCAACGAGCCATTGAGCCGGGTGTGGTGTCAGGGCGATTGTTCTCAATTGGTGATTATTCCCACCCATTTCGGCCCCTCAAATCCGGGCTTGCTATTGCTCACCGCCTCTCTAACCGATGCTCTGGCTTATTTTCATTCCAACACCGACGCCAACATCGGTGTTTTGGTTAAGCAAAACACGATTCACCCCAACAGTCGCCAATCGGCCACCAATTCAGATTACCAATTGGCAGCCCTTACGGGCACACCGAAAAGTTTGGACCAGTTGCAACATTTCTCGCAAGACCATGAATTTTCCAAGGTTATTGGCAAACGCACCAATGATTTTTGGCAAAAAGAATTTTACGAGTTCAGTTTTATTCCGCTGGAAGACACCAATTCCAATCTCAATGCGCAATTGATTGTGATCGACAATGTGCACGAATCCATGCAGGCGTTACAAAGTAAGCGCAACTATTTATTAATTGTCTCTGTGGGTGCGCTACTGGCCACAGAGTTGGTGTTAATTGCCATGCTGTGGCTACCGATGATGCGTTTGCAAACGCTGGCTAAAGCCATGCCGCTTATTGCCAGTAACTCCCGGCAGCAAATTTATCAATTATTGCAACCGGTTACCCAAAAAACACTGGTTAAAAACGAAATTCACAATCTATACGATGCCACTGTTGGCTTGTCGCAAACCCTGGAAGAGCTCGACAAAATCGTAGAGTCGCGCACACAGCGGCTAAAAAATCGCAGCCAGGATTTACTGAAAGAGCGTAACTTTATTACCAGTTTGCTAAACAATGTGCATATCGCCATTGTGACGCAAGACTACAACAGCCGCATTCAGCTTATTAACTCCGAGGCGCAAAACCTGCTGGCCATCGAGGAAGAAAACTTCCCCGATACGCTGTTTACCTCCAAACTGTGCGAGCAGGATAAACAACAATTTTTTGCCGGCATCGAACAACTCAAACAAGGCACCGCGCAGGAATTCAGCCAGGAGCTGGACATCGTTGATGCCCACAGTCAACCCAAGCACACCGAGTGGTACCACAGCTTGCTACCGGCGGCGGTGGCCGAAGAAAATTTAATTTTATCGGTGGGGCTGGATTTAACTGCGCGCAAAGTGGCCGAAACCAACTTGGCGTGGTTGGCCGATCACGACCCATTAACCGAGCTGTACAATCGCCGCCGCTTTCAAAACGAATTTAAACGCATACTGGCCGAGAGCCCGCAAGTCAACGATTCCGGTGCGCTTATTTTCTTTGATATCGACCAGTTTAAAACCGTTAACGATACCAGCGGCCACCCCATGGGTGATCAGTTATTGCGAGAAATCTCCAACAAACTCAAACAGCATTCTAACGAGTTTGATCTGGTGGCTCGATTGGGCGGCGATGAATTTGCCATTGTTAAACAGCATTGCTCGCAATCCTCAGCCGAGGACTTTGCCAAGCGTTTTTGCGAAATTGCCAAATCCATAAAATTCTACAACAACGGCTCCACGCACAATATTAGCTTAAGTATTGGTATTGCCCTCTACCCGCAACACGGCAAAAATACCGAAGAATTAATGGCCAACGCCGACTTGGCCATGTACAAAGCCAAATCGGATAACAACGCGCGCAGCAGTTGGCATACTTATTCGTCGCTGGCGTCCGACAAAGCCGAGCTGTACGCGCGCGTAACCTGGAAACGCAAAATCGAGCAAGCCCTCGAAAACAACCGCTTTGAATTGTATTTCCAACCGATTTTAGATATTCACGGCGAAAAGGTTTCTCACTTCGAAACACTCCTGCGCATGCGCGACGACTACGACGAGGTTATCTCTCCGGGATCTTTTATTGCCATCGCCGAGAGCTCCGGGTTAATCAACGAAATCGATGTGTTGGTGGTCACTTTAGCCATTACCGCGCTGTCGGAATTCCATAAAATCGACAGCGAAATTAGTTTGTCGGTGAATTTATCGGCGAAGGCTGTTTCTAACAAAAACTTTTTATCCATCGTTGAAGCCGCCACGCGCGATATTTTGGTGGATAAATCCAAACTGATTTTTGAGCTAACCGAAACCTCGGCCGTAGAAGACCTCAACACCGCCATTACCCAAATTCAAAACTTCCGCAATTTAGGCTATAAATTCGCGCTCGATGATTTTGGTGTGGGTTTTTCCAGTTGGTATTATTTGCGGCAATTGCCCGTGGATTACGTCAAAATCGATGGCTCGTTTGTACGCAATTTGGCCAAAAATATCGAAGATCGACTGTTTGTAAAAGCCATTAACGATGTGGCCCAGGGGCTTGGCAAACACACCATCGCCGAGTTTGTGGAAGATCAGTACGCACTCGCACTGCTATCGGCCATGGGCGTAAATTACGCCCAGGGTTACGAGATTGGCCGCCCGCAGCCACTGCGGGAAACCCTACTGGATTTTTGCGCAGCCTAGTTGCGCGATTAATGCTCGCGCGTTGCCAAAAATTGCACGTCGGGGTGGCGCTCTATGGCCAAATTTAAATTCACACGCGTGGGCGCCAAATAGGTTAAATGGCCGCCGCCATCAATGGCGATGTTGTCACTGGCCTTGCGCTTAATTTCATCGATGGCTTTGCCATCGCCTTCCACCCAACGCGCGGTTTGCACATTTACCGGCTCGTAAATGGCCTCCACTTTGTATTCGTCTTTTAGGCGGAAAGCCACCACTTCAAACTGCAGCACGCCCACCGCGCCCACGACAATATCGTTATTGTTGATGGGGAAAAACACCTGAGTAGAGCCCTCTTCCGATAACTGTTGCAAACCTTTTTGCAGGGCTTTGGTTTTAAGCGGGTCTTTTAGGCGAATGCGGCGGAACAGCTCCGGGGCAAAGTGCGGAATGCCGGTAAACTTTAAATCTTCCCCCTGGGTAAAGGTATCGCCAATTTGAATAGTGCCGTGGTTGTGCAAGCCGATAATATCGCCCGACATGGCCTCTTCCACCGAGGAGCGGTCGCCGGCTAAAAAGGTCACGGCATCGGCAATTTTTACATCCTTACCAATGCGCACGTGGCGCATTTTCATGCCCTGGGTGTAGCTGCCGGAGCACACGCGCATAAAGGCGATGCGGTCGCGGTGTTTTGGGTCCATATTGGCTTGGATTTTAAACACAAAGCCCGAGAATTTTTCTTCCGTAGGGCTCACCTCGCGCTCGGCGGTTGGCCGAGGCAAAGGCTTAGGTGCCCACTCCACAAAACCATCGAGCATTTCGCGTACACCAAAGTTACCCAAAGCCGTACCGAAGAATACCGGCGTCATGCGCCCGGCCAAATATTCTTCTTGGTCAAACTGGTGGGTGGCACCGCGCACCAGTTCAATCTCTTCGCGGGCATCGTCGGCGTAACCGCCCATCAGCTCGTCGAATTCGGGGCTGTCGAGCCCTTTAATTTGCAGGTCGTCGTTGATGGTGTGCCCCATACCCGATTGGAACACGTGCACGGTATCGGTGTAGAGGTTGTAAACGCCTTTAAACTCCTTGCCCATGCCTAGCGGCCAGTTAATGGGCGCGGCGGAGATTTTGAGTACCTCTTCGATCTCGTCCATCACATCAATGGGGTCACGAATATCCCGGTCCATCTTGTTAATAAACGACAAAATCGGCGTATCGCGCAGGCGGCAAACTTCCATTAGCTTGATGGTGCGGTCTTCCACACCCTTAGCGCCATCGATCACCATCAATACCGAATCCACGGCGGTAAGGGTGCGGTAGGTATCCTCCGAGAAATCCTCGTGCCCCGGGGTATCGAGCAGGTTGACCGTGCGCTCTTTGTAGGGGAACTGCATCACCGAGGAGGTCACCGAAATACCCCGCTCCTGCTCCATGGTCATCCAATCGGATTTGGCGTGCGGGCCGCGTTTACCCTTAACCGAACCGGCCAACTGAATCGCATTACCGAACAGTAATAGCTTTTCGGTGATGGTGGTTTTACAGGCATCCGGGTGGGAGGTGATCGCAAAGGTGCGGCGTTTGTTGATTTCTTCGATGAATTTGGCGTTTGCCATAGGTGTTTGCTCTAGTGGGCACCACGGGGTGCCTTAGTGGTATCGGTGGTACACCGGGCGTTGCTGGCGGGCCTAATGTTTGGCCAGCCAGCTAGGCGGTGATATAAGGCGGCGTATTCTAGCGGAAACCGGGCTGGCGATAAAATCTGGAGTTAATTTTTGGGTTTTGGGCGCAGGCCCAGGCGGCACAACCTGGGTTTGGCGGGGCTGAATAAAGGCCTGGCCGGCTTAAGTGCCCAGCAGCGTGGCTTGCAGCTCCACCAGTTGTTGATCTCGGCGGTGGTAGCCGGTTGCCTCAATCAATTGGGCCGCTCGGGTTAGGTGGTGTTCGATAGCCTCACGGGGTTTGCCCTGGGCGTGGGCCAGTTGGGCGGATTCTAGGTGGTAGTCGGTTAGGTGCAGGCGCATACCGCTGGGTTCGGCAATTTCAAACACTTCGTTTAGGTCTTGTTGGGCTAGATCGTAGTTTTCCTCTAAACGGTGTAGGGTAGCGCGGGTGAGTAGGCCAAGGGTTAGAAATTCCATCGCGCCTGCAGCGCGAAGGCCATCGATGGCTTTTTCTAGCCATTGGCTGGCCTCGGGTAGGTTGTTCTGTTGCAGGTTGGCGCGGGCAAGGGTGAGTTGGTCCAGCGCCATATCCAAAAGCCACCCATGTTGCTCAGCCACCTTTAATGCGGTGCTCGCCCGCTCTACTACCTCGGCCGGCCTGCTGTTATCCTGCCCCGCCTGGCTCAGTAACAGGTCGCAGTATTGAAACCCCTGCAGGGAATAGAGGCGCGGGTTTTGGGGCTGCCATTCCTCTTGCAATTGCTCAGCCTGGTTAAACAGCGCCAGCGCATGGCCAGCCTCGCCCGCCTGGTGCAGGGCATCGGCGTGGGATGTTAGACTGAACATCCGCACGGACCACTCCCCGGAGCGCTCGGCGTAGTCCACCGCCTGTTTACTGCTGTGCACGGCCGCCGGCACATCGCCCAGGGTGAGCTGCAATTCACTGAGGGTGCCAGCAGCTCTTGCGGCATTCCGCCAATGCTCTTGCGCAACGCGCATTTCCAAGCCCGCCATCATCGGCTCTAGTGCCTCGCCCAGTCGGCCCAGGGCCCTCAATCTAAAACCCGCCCAATTGAACACTAAAGCCTTAGCAACAGGAGTCAACGCTGGCGCCGGTGCCCGCCAAGGCTCGGTAAAAAAGTGCGCCACCACTGCCAGGGCGTCGCTAAAGGCACCGAGATTATTAACTATATAGGCCTCTTGTTCACGACTAATACGAGGCCAATATACCTCGTCCAACGCCTGCTGGTGCAAGCCCGCGGCACAGCCGTGCGCCACGGCGGCAAACAGTGGGCGCATTTCGTCCAAGCTATCGGGCTGCTCTTTGGCCGGTAGGTTTTTATAAAACTGGTACAGGGTTTGGTGGGATTGCTGCCAAACCTTGGGGTGGTTGCGCTGTAGCTGTTGGCCAAAGTATTCGCGGATCAGTGGGTGGCAGTCGAGTAGGTGGTTGTTTTTACTGTTACTGTTACCGTCATCGACATGTTGCGAGAGCAACCGGTGGTGATCCGTTAGCTTGGCTATTGCCGACTGCCATTGTTTCTGGTCGTATGGGTTGTGATTTTTGTTTTTAAAAACCCTTGTCCAAAACATTGGCTTTGGGGCCGTTAACCCAGGAATTTTTGCTTTCCACAACACCTCTAGCACCTCACGCTCAATGGGGTGATCAAACAACCCCAATAAATACAGCAGTTGCAGCTCCGGCAATGGCTGGCCCTGCTCATCGCGCAGGCAGCGCTCATACTCGGCCATTACCCGAAACGCGTGTTGGCCGGCGGGTTCGTCTTCATCAAACCATTCGGCAAGGGTATCTAACTTAAAGGCATCGCCCCCCAAATGGGTATGGATGGCGTTGCCAATGAGGTGCAGGGTTAGGGCGTGGCCCTGTACTTTTGTTACTACGCTGTGCAATTGCTGCTCACGCCCTTGCACATGCAACGAGCGCAGCAGTTGCATGCCATCGTTGATGGCCAGGTTATTCAGGTCGTAACTCACCACACTGGCGCGGTCACTTACTTCATACACCTTAATGCGAGTGGTGATTATGCATAGCACGGTATTTTGGCTAGCGAGTTTTTTTAGCAATCGCGCCATGGCCCGGTCTTTTAAGCGGCCATCCATGCCCCTGCCAAACTGCTGCATGGGCTCTAGGCCATCCAGCACCAGCAGGCATTGGTGCGCTAGCAATAAATCAAACAGAGCATCGGCCCGGTCTTCGTCAGTTTTATATTGGCTGGCGTCTACACCAAAGGCTTTAAACGCCTCGCTTAACAAAGGGCTAAGCGACACCTGGCGCGACTCGGTGGTGCCCTGGGAGTAGAACGACCAAATAATGCGGTTGGGGATTTGCGCTTGATGCTGATCTAGCCAATGGCGCAACAGCTTAGTTTTGCCGGTGCCGCCTGGGGCGATAAATTGAATAATGCTGGTGGTTTTGGGCTGGGCGTTTAGGGTGTTGTTGAGCAGCGCTAGCTCGACTTTACGGCCGAAGAATTCGCCTTGCACGGTGGGGAGTTTGTCGACAACGATGGGGTTGTTGTTAGCGGAGCTGAATACTTCGTGGGCCGGCAACTCCGGCAGCGGCGTTAATGCGGTTTGGCGCGGTTGATCATCACCGCGAACAGTGCCCAAATTCCCTATCTTACCCAGCGGAGGAGCA
>CAYFFE010000058.1:0-23533 GCA_964342265.1 uncultured Cellvibrionaceae bacterium
TCCTAGGGCCTGTTGACACTAATTTAGCACCACTGCTGGAGGTCAGTTTTTTGTCCAGCTAGGCGCCAGGCGTGCCATGTAGCGGGTCTACATCAGCGTCTGGCAACAACGCTGGGCAAAAAACTGGCCCCAGCCCAGAGGGTTGAGCCTGCAAAGAGCTCGCTCGTTGTTGCTCACCGCTGATTTGGGCCCACCAAACTACGCGGCTCGCGCCTAGATCGAGCTCTTTGCAAGCTCAACAGAGGCGCTAAATTAGTGTTAACAGGCCCTCATTAAATGGTTTCTCGCAGCGCCTTAATAACCGGTGTAGTCTGGGGTTTTACACCGCGCCAAATCTTGAAGGATTCCGCCGCCTGGCCCACTAACATGCCCAGGCCATCGGCCAATTGAGTGCAGCCCAGTTGCTGTGCCCAGGTTAAAAAAACGGTGGGCTCGGCACCGTACATCATGTCGTAGCAGTGGCTGTTGGCCTGTATTACTTGTGGGGCAATGGGCGGCAGCTCGCCGCTGATGCTGGCCGAAGTGCCGTTGATGATCACATCAAACGGCGTACTAACCGCCTCAAAGCCGCCACCGGCAATGGAACCCAATTCGGCAAAGGTGGCGGCCAAATCTTGCGCCTTGGCCGCCGTGCGATTGGCGACAAAAACCTGTGCGGGATGTTGTTCCAGCAAGGGCTGTAAAATACCGCGCACAGCGCCGCCGGCGCCCAAAATGAGCACGGTTTTATCGGTTAACGACCAACCTAAGTTGTCGGTGATGTCGCTTACCAGGCCGATGCCGTCGGTGTTGTCGCCCCACAGTTGGCCTTGTGCATCTTGCCAGAGGGTGTTTACCGCGCCTGCGGTTTGTGCTCGGGTGGTGAGTACATCGGCCAGTTGAAAGGCCTCTAATTTAAACGGCACGGTAACGTTTAATCCCCGGCCGCCGCCAGCAAAAAAATGCCTAACCGCTTCGCCGAATCCGTCTAACGCCACCTTTTGTCGTTGGTAGTCGATGGCCTGCGCGGTTTGCTCGGCAAACTGGCGGTGGATGGCCGGCGATTTGGAATGTTCGATGGGGTTGCCAAAAACGGCGTAGCGATCAGTCATGCGGTGTTACACCCAGTCGCGATGTTCTAAGAAATAGTCGGTGAGTTTGGCTTCCTCGCTGCCGGCTTCGGGTTGATAGTTGTATTCCCAGCGCACTAGGGGCGGCAGCGACATCAAGATCGACTCGGTGCGACCGCCGGTTTGCAGGCCAAACAGAGTACCTCGGTCGAACACCAAGTTGAATTCTACGTAGCGGCCCCGGCGATACAGTTGAAATTGCTTTTCCCGTTCGCCGTAGGGAGTGGCCTTGCGTTTTTCGAGGATGGGGCAGATGGCTTGGGAATAGGCATTACCCACGGCTTGGGTAAAGGCGAAAGACTTTTCGAAACCCCAATCGTTGAGATCATCGAAGAACAAACCGCCCACACCGCGTGGCTCGTCGCGATGCTTGAGGTAAAAGTATTCATCGCACCACTTTTTAAAGCGCGGGTAAACGTCATCGCCAAACGGATCGCAGGCGTCTTTGGCGGTTTGATGCCAGTACACGCAGTCTTCGTCGAAGCCGTAATAGGGGGTTAAATCGAAACCGCCGCCAAACCACCAAACCGGCTCTTCGCCTTCTTTTTCGGCGATAAAAAAGCGCACGTTGGCGTGACTGGTGGGGGCGTAGGGGTTTTCTGGGTGGATAACCAGCGACACGCCCATGGCTTCAAAGCCACGACCGGCGAGCTCCGGGCGGTGCGCCGTGGCTGAGGCGGGCATTTGCGTACCGTGCACGTGAGAAAAATTCACCCCGCCTTTCTCGATCACCGCGCCTTCGGTGATCACGCGGCTGCGGCCACCGCCGCCCTCGGCGCGGGTCCAGCTGTCTTCTTCAAATTCGGCTTTGCCGTCTACCGCTTGCAAGGCGTTACAAATGTTGTCTTGCAACGACAGTAAAAACGCTTTTACAGCGTGTTTATCAACATTACTCATGGTGATTCCCTTTTATTCGATCCTTTTTGTTCAACCCAGTCTTAGGGATGGGTACAGTCTTCGCCTTCAAAGAGGCGCGCGACAATTCGATGGGCGAGTTTAGCACGCTGAGTTTTACTGCCAATCGTCCATTGCCCGATGCGTTAGCCAATACCGTAATCGCGCTCTACCTTCGTTATACGAACCTTGAATGATGAATACCACTGATCACGGCCGAGCCGTTGCGCCACTTGGTGTTCGACATTGGCTTTCCACTGTTGAATGGCGTCGAGGTCAGACCAATAAGAAACGGTAATGCCCAGCGCTTGCCGCGCGGATTCCACGCCCAAAAAGCCCGGCTGCTGTGAAGCCAACGCCAGCATTCGCTGCGCCATTTCGTTGTAGCCATCGTCGTTATTGCTACCAAAGCCCTGGCCATCGTCATCGGCGGTGCGCAGAGAAGTGAAAATAACGGCGTAGTAGGGTGGATTGGGCGTATCGGCAATCTGGGACATGGTATTTCTCACACGATTGAGCGCTTTTGCTGGCTCTAGGCCGATCGAATCACCGAGCCGGTGCGCAAATCGCGAATTTGTGTGGGGCGCAGGTTATTGCCAACCTGGCCGGGTGCATAAACCAATGGTTGACCGCGAAAATAACGGCGAACCTGCAACACGGTTTTAGCCGCGTTGAGTCCGGAGGGATTGGCCGAGGTAGAAACGATGGGCCCGCCAAAGTGATCACAAAGGGCCGCCACCACCGGATGCGCGCTCACGCGCAACGCTACCGCTTTGTGCTGGCCGCGAATCCAGGGCGGGCAATAGCCGTTGTCGGGCACAAGCCAAGTGTTGGGGCCGGGCCAGGATAGCTCCAACGCAGATCTCTCCGCCTTGCTTAGGTCCGTTAAAAAAGGCGCAAATTGCGCCATATTAGCGGCCACGAGAATAACGCCTTTCTCATAGGGACGTTGTTTTAGCAACAAAATCTTGTACAACGCCTGTTCGTTAAATGGATCGCAACCCAACCCCCATACCGCTTCGGTGGGGTAGGCAACCACATCGCCTTGGGCCATTGCGCGGGCGGCTTGGATAACTTTTACGTGTTGATACCAATTCTTCATGCCAATTAAATCTTGTCGCTAAAAATATCGTGGCTATAGTAGGCCAAACTGGTAGGTATGACAAAAACATCGTAAAAGCGCACCGTTGCAGTACAAAAAAACACGATAAATATTAAATAAGTGTTGTGAGTACTCTTAAAAATTTATAACGCAAAACAACGCATCCAGATATTGATACTTTTCGTAGTTAGCCCGAGTACGAACATTAAAATCGGTTATTAAAGATTGGTTGAACATTAATAATTAAGTTTAAGCAAAGTTTCTGATTGGACTAAGCTATTACAAGATACGGTCTTAAGGTTGGGAAAGTGTTGCTTGTTGTTCGTGATCGGTGTTTGGTTAGGTAACGGTTTAAAGGTGAAAATCAAATAAATTAGCCAAAATTAAATCAATCAATGATTCTTTATTCGCCAATGCCATCAACGAATACGCAATAAGCTGCATCGTCCCTTAACAGTTCCAAAATAAACAGAGGTTATTAGAACGCTATCGTTACGGTTTTATAAGCGCCGGCTGGTTATTGAGCAGCCCTGTTTTTGGCGGAATGTTGAAGGGTTCATACAACGCCATAAAGCGCCCACTCAAAACTCGTAGTGATTGTTGGAACTAATATCGAGTAAGCCAAATGGCGAGCAGTTGTCAGAAAATCCTAATCGTCGAAGACGAGAGCATAGTTGCCCTCGATCTCTCTCGTCGTCTGGTAAAAATGGGCTACGAAGTGCTGGGTACCGCCGCACGGGGAGAAAAGGCCATAAAAATGGCCGAAGAAACCGGCCCCGATTTAATACTCATGGACATTCGCATTAAAGGCGACATGGACGGCATCGAAGTTGCCGAGAGAGTTAAACAAATTGCCTCCGTGCCCATTATTTTTCTCACCGCTTACGCGGAAGACACCACGCTCGACAGAGCCAAAGCCACAAAACCCTACGGCTACCTGTTAAAACCCTATTCCGAAAAAGACTTACACGTCACAATACAAGTGGCGTTAGAGCGGTTTCGTCACGATTTGCAAATAACCCAGCGAGAAAGTCATTTAAGGTTGGCCTTGGACGTAACCCAAGCGGGAACTTGGGAAAAATCCTCGCCAGCCTCGCCGATATTGTTTGGCTATTTGCCCCAAGGAAAAATGGCAGAGTTTAGTGACTGGCAACATTTACAATATCAAATTAGTGATGACCAGCGCGCGGCCGTCCATGAAGAGTTGGAAAAATTATCGCACAGTGCCTGTGAGATTGCATTGGAATTTGAAACCCAAAACGGAAAAGATCAATTTAGCCGATGGTACAGCCTCAATGGCAAAAGTTATTTTGACGTAGAACAACAGCGTCTGCGCGCAATTGGTGTTATACAGGAAATTACGCAACGCAAAGTGATTGAAGCGCGTTTAAAGCAGGCATCGTTGGTGTACGACTACAGCGCTGAAGGAATTATTGTTTTAAACGCCGACAAAAAAGTACTCAGCATTAATTCTGCCTTTGAAACCATGACGGGTTTTAATGAAAACGAAGTGCTCAATCGAGAATTGCCGCTGTTACGCCGTAAAAGTATCAGCGATAAATTGTACGAAGAAGTTTGGCAAAAAACTAACGATGGCGAAAGTTGGCAAGGCGAGTTACGAATTTTTTGTAAAAATGGCGAAATTCGCTACGTGTGGGCCAATATCGCGTTGGTAACCGACAGTCACAATCGCTTTGGAAAATACGTGGTAGTGTTATCGGACATTACCGAAGTACACAACACCCAAGAACAACTCGAACACATTGCTTATCACGATAATCTTACCGGCTTACCCAATCGCAATTTACTGCGCGATCGTCTCGGGCAGGCGCTAGCTAAATCGGAACGATTGTCGCAAAAATTGGCGGTGTTGTTTATCGATTTAGATCACTTTAAACGCGTCAACGACACGCTCGGTCATCAAGCCGGCGATTCCATGTTGGTGGCTATTACTCAACGTTTGCAGAGCGAAATTCGATCGTCTGATACCTTGGCCAGAATCGGCGGTGATGAATTTATTGTTGTACTGGATAACGTACGCTCGGAAGAAAACGCCGCGTCTATTTGTGAAAAATTATTGGCGACCATTAGCAATCCACTGATTATGGCCGGTGTGGAATTAACGCCCGGCGGCAGTATTGGCGTGAGCATGTACCCGGATCACGGTCGCGATCCCGACGAACTCATTAAAAACGCCGACATGGCCATGTATTCGGTAAAAACTACCGGGCGTAATCAGTTTAATTTTTTCAGCCCAGAAATGAGCGATTACACTACAAAATACTTCAGTCGCGAACAGGAACTGCGCAAAGCTTTAAAAAACGACGAGTTGCGTTTATTTTATCAACCGCAATTTCGGTTGGACAGCGGCGAGTGTGTGGGTTGTGAAGCGCTAATTCGCTGGCTGCACCCTATCAGCGGTTTGTTGGGCGCGGATGAAATTATTCCCTATGCAGAGCACAGCTCGTTAATGGTGGACGTAGGCGATTGGGTTATTAACGAAGTCTTCGAACAAATCAACCGCTGGCAGCGAGCGGGATATAAAACCCTGCCGGTGTCGATTAATATTTCGGTCAGTCAATTGGAAGACAATGATTTTGTCCAGCGCTTTATTGCCCGTCTGAACGAAAAACAAATTAAAGAAAAAAGCATTGAGTTAGAAATCACTGAATCCTGCCTACAAGATAACGAAAAAGCCATTAAAGCTCTTAGTTTATTGGCTGAGCGCGGCGTGGCAATAGCCGTAGATGATTTTGGTACGGGCTATTCTTGCATGAGTTCGCTAAAGCACTTGCCGCTAACACGCATTAAAATTGATCGGCAATTTATAAAAGACATTCCCCATGACGAAAACGATTGCTCAATTGTGAATGCGATTTTAGCGCTGGCCAAACAATTGCAGTTGGAGGTGGTGGCCGAAGGCATTGAAACCGAAGCACAAAAAGCATTTTTAACACAAGCCGGTTGCGAATATATGCAAGGTTTTTTACTGGCCATGCCCATGACCGCCGACGACTTTATTAAACGTGTCCACGAAATTCATATGACGGCATAAAAATCCTTGGAAGCGCCTCTACCTACCGAACAAGAACGCGACGATTACAAAATTCGTCTCGCCCTGGAAGCCTCCCCCAACGGCATGGTGTTAATCGATCATCAAGGCCGTATTGTATTGGTGAATTCTAGCCTAGAGACGTTGTTCGGCTATCGACGCGAAGAATTAATCGACCAACCGATAGAATTATTAGTACCGGAACGCTTTCGTTCACTACACCCCAAGCAAAGAAAAGACTATTTAAAAAAACCGGTGGCACGAGCCATGGCAAGCGGCTTTGAACTGTACGGGTTGCATAAAAACGGCAGCGAAATTCCGCTCGAAATTGGCTTAAGCCCTATTGACGCCAACGGCGAATCGTTTGTGATTGCAGCTATTGTTGATATTACCGAACGTATTCGCGCTCGGGATATGATGCAATTGGCTGTAGAAGCTGCACCCAATGGTATGGTGATGACCGATGCCCAGGGGACGATTATCTTAGTCAATAAAACCGTAGAAAAAATGTTTGGTTACCCGCGTGATGAATTAATCGGTAAAAAAGTAAACGTATTAGTGCCGGAGCGTTTTCAAGACAACCACGAGCAGCTACGAGAAGACTATTACGAGCAGCCGGTATCGCGCGCGATGGGCCAGGGTCGGGATCTGTACGCGGTGCACAAAGACGGACTGGAAATCCCCGTGGAAATCGGACTCAACCCCATCAATACCGCCGAGGGTACAGTTATTCTAGCGTCCGTCGTGGACATTACCGAACGCAAAGAACGCGAAAAAGCGCTGCAAAAAGCGGTGCTAGAAAAAGAAATTCTTCTGTCGGAAATTCACCACCGCGTAAAAAACAATTTACAAATTATCGACAGTTTATTGGGAATGCAGTTGGATACATTGGATTCCAGTCGCGAGGGTACGGCGCTGATTGAAAGCCAAAACCGAGTAAAATCCATGGCGTTTATTCATCAGGCGCTGTATCAATCCACCGATTTGTCTCGGGTGAATATGAAAACCGTAGTCACCAATTTACGCGATAATTTATTGATGTCTTACGGGGCGCAGAATATTGATATCGATACAATAGTAGAATCCATTTCGCTGCCTATCGATATGAGTATCCCGCTGTCGTTAATTATCAACGAATTAATTTCCAATGCTTTAAAACACGCATTTAAAAACGCGCAAGCGGGTCGGGTAGAATTACTCCTCGACTCGCATAACGACAATGAGATCCGCCTGGTGGTTAGCGACGATGGCAGCGGAATAGACGAGACTGTGGATATCGAAACCAGTGCGTCGTTGGGGCTGCGTTTAATCTCCGCGCTGGTCGATCAATTGGACGGTGAATTAACCGTCTTTCAACGCCAACCAACGCGGATTGAGTTTTTGTTTCCTCACCACGGTATAGAATAAAAGTAAACCTTACTCTACCCAACAAAAAATTACAAGAAGCAGGCTGAACCGGGTACTGTCGTGGTTCTGTTGTCGATGGTTGCTGTGCCAGTAATTTCCTCTATAAAACCAACACGTTCTGTAGGAATAGTAATGTCGACTCCATTTCCAGATACTGTTAAACGATTGTTCTCAAAAGATCCGCTAATTTCTCCACTGTTAATCTCTAAGTCACTATTGCTGGAAGTTAGGAAATTTCCCTCAACGAAAACTCCTACAGCACTGTTATCTGGCAAAACGTTGATACTGTAAAAACCTGAAATTAACCCGTTATCAAAAAACGTACCAGTATATCGAGATACCGCAGCGGGATTCATATTCAGTAAATTTGCCTCATATGTACCTATAAATCCCAAGAAATTCCAAACACCGTCTGTCATAACGCCGTCTTCGTCAATAACGGAACTAAAAAGTCCTATATCATCTGTAAGGAATAAATCAAAGTTTACTTGGTTTTCAATTGATAAGGCCGGAGCCGGTGCAAAACCGAAAACGACGTCGTTATCTGCAACGGCAAATCCCGTGGATAAATTGCTATTATTGGCTTCTAAAGAACTAGTAATTAAAAACCAGTTTCTGCCTGTAAAGCCGCCAGTGTATCGGCCAAAATAAAGTCCTGTAACGTCACAAATTCTTAAACGATTAATGAATGTTTCAACCGATTCGCCTGATGCTAAGGTAATTACTCTGTCTTCAATTGATTGGATTTCTTCGATAAATAGTTGCGAGAAAACTTCAAAATCACCGTCATTGAAAACGACCTCTGTTAACATATTAGCTTGATTCTGCAATGCCACAGAAATTTGTATGCCATTTCTTCTGTTTTCATCAGAATCTAACAGTAATAAAAATCGAAGAAGATTAATATTCTCTGTAGAAAGCTCGGACTCCGTGGAAATAAGCTCTAAAACATTAATATCTTCTCTACCCAGAGTGCTGCCAAGTGTGGTTTCACCAAAATTAAATGAAATATCCTGCCCTGTTTCGTATTGAAAAGTACCGTTTATCCCGGTAACGCCGCTAACATTACCCGATTGATAGCTTAGTCCTTCGATATTTAAACCGTGTAATCGTCCCTGTTCTATGTTAGATACCGATGGAGTAGGGTCGGAACTTGTATCTGATGATCCCCCACAACCTACTAAGCAAACTGACCAGAGTAGAAATCCAGTTAATAAAACTTGTTTCATTGAGTTACCCGCCATATTTGAAGTGATTAATATATGGTGATAATAAAAATTTCCAATAAACTTCGTAAGGTGGAAATTTCCATCTTTACTTTTTTCATATCTGTCAGATACTGTTCTGTGTGAAGAAATAATAAAGTAATCATTTTATAGATAGGGATTGACTAAAATAGGTAGGAGCTAACTAAAAAGCAATAAAATATATAGACGTAAATCGTTAATAGAGAAATCTATTGCTAGGCAATATTTAATGATACGCAATTGTATTTCAACAAGATAGCAAAGGCATATATTTTAAGTGTCTGACTAAATTGTTAAAAATGGACGATGTAAAAACATTAAACGAATTGTTATTGGTAATATTTTTTATTTTTGTGCTAACAAATTGTTCAACGATTCGTACAGAAGAGGAAAATTCACTAGCTTATTTAAAAAGGGGAGAGCCAGTTTTGGTTTTACCACTTTTTAAAGGTACATTTGATATAAAACTAATTAAGTCAGCGTTTTAGGTATACGTATTTGAATTTGATTTAATCCAATGGCAAATAAACTCTTTCGTTGGTAATAAAATAGTTAGGTCATTTTCTGATAACATTAATATTTACTACGACGATAGAATTACAAACGAATTTTAAATTATCAAAATTCAGAGACAAAGAAGGCGAGGCATAGAGAATCTCATTGGTTATCATGAGATGTCAAAATTTGTGGAAAGTAAGAAAATACGTTTTGTTTTAGCTATATGAGAAACAATCAACGCAGGAAAAGGTCCTATCAGATTTGGTGCAAGTACAAGTATTTTCGAAGACGGAATGGGTATGTCAGATAAAAATTTTGTAATACTGGGCAACAGACTTGGCCACACTCTCATTGTATTATTACTTTACATGATGCTGTGTCTAAAGAAAAAATAAAGCAATCTTATAGTGCTTTCAGTATAAATCGCAGAAAAATAGATTGCAGTTTTGAAAACGGTTACCAGTTTGCAAAATTTGAAAATCATATTTTGGAATTGTATAAAAAAAGTTATTCATCGATATTGGTTATTCTTTAGGTAAAAGATTAGATTATATTTTTTCTAAAATTTGTAAGCCTAAAATAATTTTAGTGAAGTTTTTCCGGACGGATTTGTAAATGACGAATCTAAAAACAATTAAAAATATGTCCTTGAACGAGCAAACTATTGGTGAGGAAATAAACTAAACGTTATTCGAGACTACCATGATCCTCAAAGCTGCGTACAACTATGTGATGAGTCAAATCTCTGTAAAGTGGCTTTCTATGTCCGTAGTAATGGGCCGGAGGGCTGGAAAAATAATTGTGTATTAAGGTCAAGTGTAGGCCGAAGAGTCGCGATACAATCCGAGATTGTTTCTTGGGTAAAGCCTGAAAATCCTTGTAAGTAAAGTTGTCATATATTATTTATGCAGCTTTGAAAATAAATATAGTATTTCGTTATACTTAAATATACCAACGATGAGAGCAGGTTTAACAGGCACTGGTACAGATATATAAAAACCTCTTAGATCGGTTTAATTTAAATAGTAAATTAGATAAATATTTAGTTTTTTAGCTATATATACTATTACTTAATTTAATAATTAAGACCTCCATTAATAATGTTCAGCCCTGTACATTCTCCGTCGTCGTAGTCGCTTTGCCAATGCCATTGAATTTTTCCAGTAATTTTTAAATTAGTGGTTAAGTGTAAAATTTGTTCTTGGAAGTTTGTTGTGCCGGAACCATCCTGAATACTACCATCAAAGTATAGTTGCTTATTGTCTTCACTCAGCCACGCGCGTAGGTAATTTTTTTTATTCGAGGACTTCTTAGATTTAATATAAAAAGATACATCTTTTGAGTCTACCGCTGTACCGTTAATTTCTTTTTCGGCTATTTCAACTACGATAAAGTATTTTGTGCGAGCACCGATATCGTCTATGCACCAAGAACTTGTTTGTTCTGTTACGGAATCTATTTCAAGCTGTAACGTACCTGTTGGCCAAGGGATAAATTCCGATATCGTCCCTATTGACGGTGTGTTTCTAGCTTGGCTTAACTGCGGCATGACACTCGTATTCGTTAAGACTAGGATGGACGCAAAAATTAATTTAAATTTCATGTTTCTTCCTCGGTAACGTTTCTTGCTACTCTAAATCCAATGTAAGAGCTTTTATGATCTGAAGTTTTCCATGCTCGTCGAGTTACCTGTAGCGTCGCTATTGGACCTATATGCGCGCCGCCTCGGTGGACCCGGCGATCGCAATTGCCCCGGGTATCAGTAAGCCACGGACGTTGACTACTCTGAGGCGCGCCAAAGTAATTTGTGTGCCAGCAGTCTTCTACCCACTCAGCAACATTTCCCAATAAATCATGTATGCCAAATTTATTTGCAGCGTAGTTCGCTACCGGTGCCGTTCCTTCGGGGTAACCGTCTTGAGGCCATCCGTAGTCTTGATCGCCATTCGCAAAGTGGCCGCCTGATTGATCTCCCTGTTCAAACAAATTTTTGTATCCGTCGGATGCAGCATACTCCCACTCGGCTTCGGTAGGTAGTCGAAAATTAAGTTGGCTTTGTTGATTTAACCAGCCTATGAACTCATTGGCGTCATGCCAGCTTACGTTAATAACTGGTCTATTACCTCGCCCCCAACCTTCGTCATCGGGTTTACGTCGACCGGTGAGGTCACAAAAACGGTCGTATTGAGCAAAGGTAATTTCTGTAGCTGTGATTTGGAATTTAGAAATCATAACGCTATGCGCGGGTTTACTTTCTGGCTGACAGGTATCAGCTTGGTCGCAACCCATTAAAAATTGCGAGTTACCTGGCAAAGTTACCATTGGTCCTGTCAACTCAAGCATTTGGGTGAGAGTTTTCAGGTGTGGGGATTTATCACGGGTTGGAATTAAGGCGTGACGGGTTATGTAAGATAAATAAGTTATTAGAATGCAGGCAATTAATAACGTAGGACCGGTATTCAATAGCCAATGACTTTGTTTGCTAGTGTTGTTTGTTGGCTTTTTTTGCAAATTCTCAGTCAATCGCTGGCCTTCCAAGCTTGTTTGGATGGCCTCCAAATGGGTTGACCTAGTAGGTGGGAAGGCTTGAATTTTGCCGTTATGGTCTAGACCAAAGGAGCATAAGTCGCCGTTTTTCGACCGAATGAAAAACAAATCTTGAGGTTTTTCGGGTAGCTCTCCAACGCCCTCGTTCTTTAGAAATTCAACAAGAAAGTAAAAATAAAACTGGATTTGGTCAGCATGGGAAAAGCTGCCGTTTTTTAAAGAGCTGACTCTCTGGTTGAGTGTGCTATCAACAAGGATATTTGGAAACTCTCGGTCGCTCCTAATGCGTGGTTTATAGCCGAATTGTTTCTCTAGCGCCGCGGCTGCCGTACCCAAGCTTCTGTCCTTCGCGTGGGTAGTGCAGAAATCGGCCACGAGAGACTGTAGTCTGGCTCCCATCCAATCTCCATGACTCTCAAAATAAGGCAAATAGCCTTTTTGGAGGCCAAATCTGCAATCTTTTATATCTAATTTTCTCTGAATATTTTCCATATAAATCAGATAGTTATCGAAAAAAAACGTTCGTAAATTTTTCCGAAAGGAGTAAAAATTGATCGAATATTTGATCTTGTCTTAAATGGGCTTATCCACTGAAGCGCTTCTTTGGTCTCAATCGTCTACGCCACCTTAGGTGTATTCGAGTTCCTAAATTTGATAAGGAAAAGTCCTATGAAAGATCGATTGTATCATCAACTTAGTTGCTCAGAAGATAATCAACGTTTCCCCTGGAATAACCCGTGGCTTGATCAAGTGTTGGATGCTGGAGTGCTCCCAAAAAATTTGCTCATTGCATTAGATGCAGAGAAGTATCACCAAATTAGCTGTTTTCGCAATAAGGAATATATTGCTAGATATCCCCAAGTAACGACAAGTAACTGCGATGTTTTCGATAACCATTCCGTAACATTTTATTATGAACATGTTCCAGGGCTGGTATCTGGTACGGCTCGATTAGTAATGGATTCTGAGTTGGGGTTACCTGAAGAAGAAGTTCTCGAGCCTTTTGTGCGAAAATGTAGGAAAAGGGGGGAACTAGTCGCAGAATTCGGAAGGTTTGTTATTCAAGAAGGGAGCCAGTCTACGCTAAAAGCATTTTACCAGTGCATTTACAGAGTTGGGTTGGCATTAGGTGTCGCTGAAATTTTCTTTTTGGTGCGTCAAAAGGAACTTAATTTCTACCGAAAGCGTATCGGAGCGGATGTGTTAAAAGAGGATACGGGCTTGAGCTTTGGTAGCGACCACCTTTTTGCAGCGGTATCTTGGCGGTTAGAAAACACGAATACGCATTTTTTACAGTGGTTAGAAGGAGTAAAAGAATAATGGAAACCATCTATCATTCTAACGACTGGGATTGTTATGCAGCACAACATCTTAGTGTAACAACCTGTTTTCAATCAGAATTGTACCGCGCGACAGCGGATTTGATGTCAGGAAAAGTTGCAGACTTCGGCTGTGGATCTGCAAAAATGGCAGCGTATTTACAGTGTAACCCCTGTGTTACCGAATATATTGGTTTCGATGCTTCTATCGACATGGTTAAAATGGCTAGATCGCTAATTGACAGCCTTAACAAGCCTGGCTTTAATGTTGAACATCGAAAAATAGAAGAAATTAACAACGGGCACTTCGATTCGGCTCTTTCCATCAATAGTTTTTACGCTTGGCATGAACCCAAAAAAGTATTAGCTGCTATCGCTAGTAGGTTAACACCCGGGGCCACATTTGTATTAGCTACTCCAGGTCCGAACTTAGATATGGTGGCTTTACTTAAAGAATCTCGAAAAGATTTAATTGCGCATCCCTACTTTACCAAATTTGAACAGCAAAATTTACGACTTGCAGAGAAGTCTAAATCACAATTTATAACATTAGACCAAGTTGTTACCTTGGCGAAGTCAGTAGGGTTTGAGCTGGTCTCTGCCCATCAACATTATTTTTTGTCAGGTTTAATTTTTCTACACTTACAGAAGATAGCTCCATAATATTTAACCGCGCGCAGTAAACTGCGCGCAAATTTCAAGGATGATTTTATGAAACATAAAACCCTTGTACTGAGTCATCGATTAATTATCGCTGATTTTATTGAAGCTATTGATAGAGCGACGTCGCTTGATGCTATGTTTAACGCTTTAGAGTTGGCGGCCTATCGTATGGGGTTTGAAGGAATCGCTTATACTTACGCTCCTGCCCTTATTGTTGATTCTTTAGGTAGTAATACTCCGGTATTCAAAGTATCAGAATCTTATAGCCCCCAATTTATCCAGCACTATTCGGAAGAGTTGTTTGCAGAATCGGATTTTACAATTAAGCGGATATTATCGGGTGATTTAACACCCATGAATTGGTGGAAGGAGGTAAGTGATAAAACGATTACCAAGCAAGAAACGCGTGTTTTACAAGTAGCTCGAACAGACTATCACTTAACGAATGGTTTATCGGTTCCTACATACGCTCAATCTGGAAGCATCGCAGGAGTTAGTGTGATTAGTTCTGACCAAAGTTATATGTTTGAAAAACTTTGTGCTGATTCTGTAGATTCGCTTCAGAAAATTTCTAGAATATTTAGCAACAGAGTAATTGGTGATGGACGATGTAGAAATTTTTTTCTTGCTTCATTTTTAAATGGATTGTCGCCAACACAAAAAAGTATTCTTAAAGGGTTGGCTAAGGGTGAACACTTAAAGCAAATATCTTCTAGGCTAAACATAAGCTATAAATATTCATTCAATGTGGTGGATCAATTAAAAGAAAAATTCGGCCAAGTTAATCGTGAGCAATTGATGTACATTGCGGGTGTTTTGCAAATTGAAGAAATGCTTTAAATTTTTAATGGATAATATTGTGAGTTTAAATAAATAGTGAGTTAATTCAAACCTTTTAAATTATGGCAATGTACTTTTCGTATCCAAGGTATTTAAAACGGCTCACGACTTTAGACTCGTATTAGCTTAGAAGCCGCTCCACGCGACCCTCCGATTGACTTACTAACCCTTCTAATTCCAAATCCAATAATTCTGCCAGCAATTGATCGATGGGGGTATTCAACTCCGCTGCCAAATCGTCGATGGCCATGGGTTCAAAGCCTAGTGCCTGTAAAATGGGATTGTTGGTATCTTCGTCGGGACTGGGTGTTGGTTTGGAAATTTCTGCGCGTTTAAACGCCAGTGCGCCCTGTAATTCGGCGAGAATGTCGTCGGTGCTTTCCACCAAGTGAGCCCCTTCCTTAATAAGCTGGTGACAACCTTTGGCCATAGGGTTATGGATGGAGCCGGGCAGCGCGAAAACCTCTCGATTCTGTTTCAACGCTGCGTTTGCGGTGAGTAGCGATCCGCTTTTAACTTTGGCTTCTACCACCAAAACCCCCAAAGCGAGACCACTGATTATGCGATTGCGGCGAGGAAAGTGGTGGCGTGCCGGGGCGCTACCCAGCGGGAATTCGCTGATTAAACAACCGCCTTCGGCCAGGATGGATTCCGCCAAAGCTCGGTGTCGGCTGGGGTAAATGCGATCGATACCGGTGGCCATCACGCCAACGGTTATTCCTTGGCCTGCCAGCGCACCTTGGTGTGCGTAACCGTCGATGCCAAGCGCTAGGCCGCTGGTAATAGCAAAACCGCCTGCGGCCAATTCTTTGGCAAATTGTTGGGCGTTTTGGCCGCCTTGGGCGGTGCAGTGGCGCGCGCCGACGATGGCCAGGTTGGGCAGATGCAATGCCTGACAATTGCCTCGCACGTACAATAACGGCGGCGGGCTGGGAATTTCGGCCAACAGCGAGGGGTACTCGTCGCTGCCTAGGGCGATAACCTGAGCGCCTAGGTTCTCGCACTGGTTTTGAATGCGTGAGATTTCATGGCGAATAGCGCTATTGGTTGTACCCTTAACGTAATCCCAATAATCATCGTGAGATGTCGACGCCAACAGTGGCAGCAGGTGCTCGGGAGCGTTCAGTAGATTGACGGCGTTACCGTGTTCGATGAGCGCGCTGAGCAGTTGGCTGGGTGAGGCGGGTTTGAGTTGGGCCAGTGCCAGGGCTGCGGCAACAGTTGGGTTGGGTATTGGGGATGAATGCCGTCCCTGGCCAGACATGTCTTTACCTGGTTCTCTTGAAGGATTACAGCGGCCGTGAGGGGCTGTAGAGCTTGTCTCTCACGCTAATGGATTCTTCAGCTTCAAGAATTAGGGCATAGCTTAACTTATCGAAGGTGCGAAAAATCATAACCAGTCCCACTTTTTCTTCCGGCAATTGCACTTTACCGCCACCGATGCGATCTTTGATAACTGCGCCGGCTTTGTAAATGGCCAGTACATCACCGGATTCTACATCGTCGCGTTCGCCCAGGTTAACCACCACTACATCCATACTACCGGCGTGAGTGAGGCCTTGGTCTAAGGCTACAACCACACCCTCAATGTTTTCGTTATCTGGGGCCGAAGGGAAAAAGGTAGAATCGATGGAACGCTCTTCGCTGGGTAGCAGGCGATCGCCAATACGCACTTCCTCGGAGGTGCGCAGTACTTTCATGGTAGACACCTCAGGGCTTTTAGCCGCTAAGCGCACACCGCCAATGCTCAGTGCTTCGAAGCCGAGTACTTCTTTAGAGACTGGATCGACATAGGGCTTGCCTAAGCGATAAATGTTGTAGTTGGGGATATTCTCGATCAACGGGCCGCGGGCGTAGATCCGATCACCGGCAGCTGAAATTAAGCGTTTTTGTTGTCCGGCGACCACATAGGGCGCGGCTTCGAACTCTTCTTCATCGACCACACGGTTGCGGTTTAAAAAGGCGTCGATAATATCCAGTGGAATGGCCGGGATAGCATCGCCCAACGGAACAACACGCACAGCCGGCGACAATTTGGTTACACCCGGCTGCAACTTACCGCCGCGGCGATTGATGGTTAGGCGTGGTTGACCATCTAAGTAAATCAGCGAGATCACATCGCCTGGGAAGATTAAATGGGGATTATTGATTTGCGGGTTGGCGTGCCAAATTTCTGGCCACAACCAGGGGTTTTTTAAAAACGATTCAGAAATATCCCACAGAGTATCGCCTTTAACCACGATGTATTCGTTGGGATGATCCTCTCGCAATTGAATTTCTTCGGCCTGCGCCCCAATACTGATAGCCATGGATAACAATGCGGCAAGCGCGGCATGGGTGAAGAAGTTTTTCATAGAATTCAATCCTATACTCGGCTTGACCCGGATTCAGGGTTATAATAGCCCATTTAGTACCCTTGAGTGGGTGTTACCCTAGTTTTTGCCTCGATTGAGGCCCAATTTGTGGTAGACGTCCCGCTTTATCGTTGGTTGACTGGTAACCATTGATCGGTTGAGTGCGTTGCTTGTTTGAGTGAGTTCTCAATCCACAACGACAGCGCAATTTGTAGTAATCGCTCGTATTGTTAATATCCGTATCGGTAACAACCGCATCGACGCCAATAGGGATTGGTACAGACACTGCGTATTTTTTCCGTTGGCTCTGCGTTTTGCGTCTGCGTGATGCCTTTTTAAACGGTTACTTGTTAAAGGTTGTTTATTAAAGGTTACTTATTAAAGGTCTCTTGCCAATATTAATCGCCAATGCAGCGGCTTTATAAAACGTTGCTCGCAAGGGTTAGTTTAGACGTAATTTAGACACAAAAACCTGTGATTGTTCATAATGTTAGCAGTGGTAGTTACAGAATTGCTAGAGGTTTGTCACAAAGGTTGCGTTCGGGCGGAGATCTACGCAATCTATCGCTCCAATCAGCATTGGGTACACACAAATAAGCGCTAGCACAGCAAGTGGTTTTTTCTCATGGCTAAACTCGAAATACTGGAATTCCCCGATCCGCGGTTGCGCACTGTTGCCAAGCCCGTGGCCGAGGTAAACGACGAAATCCGCACCCTCATCGACGACATGTTTGAAACCATGTACGCCGCACCGGGTGTGGGTTTGGCGGCCACTCAGGTGAATGTTCACCAGCAGATCATCGTGATTGATGTCAGCGAAGACCAAGACGATCCCCGCGTGTTTATCAATCCAGAAATTCACGTCGATGACGGCGAATTGTACAGCTACGATGAGGGTTGTTTGTCGGTACCGGGCTTTTACGAGAGTGTCGAGCGTCCCGCGCACGTTACCGTAAAGGCACTGGATCGCGATGGCGAGCCGTTTGAGATCAAACCCGATGGCTTGTTAGCCGTGTGCATTCAGCACGAGATGGATCATTTAAACGGTAAATTGTTTGTCGATTACATTTCGCCGGTTAAGCGCAACCGCATTCGCAAAAAACTCGAAAAGCAACACCGTCTACAGGCTTAACTTAGCTCGACTCGCTGGTTAACGGTTCTGCCCAATAGCAGATATACAGTTAGTCAGCGCTTACAAGCTCGGTGTGATACGCTACATTGGGCCTGAGTAAAACCCTCTTCTATCCATTCGATTAACCACAAGGCTTTGTGTGACCACACCACTTTCCATCGTTTTTGCCGGTACACCGGATTTCGCCGCCTATCATCTGCAGGCCTTACTCGACAGCCATCACCGGGTTATTGCCGCCTACAGCCAGCCCGATCGACCCGCCGGGCGAGGTAAAAAACTGCAGGCGAGCCCCGTTAAAAAACTCGCCTTAGAGCACCAACTACCGGTGTATCAGCCGCTCAATTTTAAGCACGAAGACGATCGCCAGCAGCTGCGCGAACTTAACGCCGACGTTATGGTGGTGGTGGCCTACGGCTTGATTTTGCCCCAAGCGGTGTTGGATATTCCCCAATACGGCTGCTTAAACGTGCACGCCTCGTTGCTGCCCCGCTGGCGCGGTGCCGCGCCCATCCAACGCGCGGTAGAGGCCGGCGATCAGGAAAGTGGCGTTACCATTATGCAAATGGAAAAAGGCCTAGACACCGGACCTATGTTAAACACCGTGCGCTGCCCCTTGGCTCGCGACGAAACCGGCGGCAGCTTACACGATAAACTGCTGACCCTAGGCGCGCCGGCATTAATCGCAACCCTCGATCAACTGGCCGAAGGCCGCTTGTCGCCCGAGCCGCAAAATCACCAATTGGCCACCTACGCCCACAAAATCGACAAAGCCGATTTAAATATCAACTGGCAGGCCAACGCCCAAACCGTTAGCGCTGCTGTGCGGGCCTTTAACCCATTTCCGGTGTGTCACAGCACCTTAAACGGTGACCGCATTAAATTGTATGAAGCCATTGCCGATGAGGCACCCTCCGATCAAGCACCGGGCACCATTTTGGCTGCCGATAAACAGGGCATTCGTGTGGCAACGGGTGAGGGCAGTGTGCTAATTACGCGTCTGCAGATTCCCGGCAAAAAGCCCATGACCGCCGCCGACGTATTAAATGGCTACGGCGATAAATTCGCCCCCGGCCTGTGTTTTCTCCAGGATTAATTGAGTGGCCAACCCTCGCCTAGTGGCCGCCAAGGCGTTAGCCGCCATACTTACGCGCGGTCGAACCCTGGCGCAATTGCTGCCGGCCTCAATTAAAGAGGTGCCCGAGCGGGATCAAGGTTTATTAAATGAGCTTTGCTACGGCTGTTGTCGCTGGTATCCGCGCCTCAAACAAGTGTATTTGCAGCTTATCGACAAGCCGCTCAAAGCCAAAGACGCCGACATCGAAGCGCTGATTTTTATCGGCCTGTACCAACTGACTTACACCCGCATTCCCGCTCATGCCGCCATTAACGAAACTGTGGACTGCGCTAAACTGTTAAAAAAACACTGGGCCGTTAAGTTTGTTAACGGCGTTTTGCGAGAGTTTCAACGCCGCCAAGAATCATTATTTAACGTTGCCGATGCGAACCCACAAGGCCAGTGGGCCCACCCCAATTGGCTGATCAAAGCCATCACCGAGCATTGGCCCGATCAAGCCGAGCAAATTTTTCACGCCAATAATCAACATCCGCCCTTTACCTTGCGCGTTAATGGCACACACTTAAATCGGGACGATTATTTGCTGCAATTGCAGGAGGCGGGATTGGACGGAGCTCCTTGTGTGTTCTCTGACGTGGGCATTACGTTAAACAGCGCCTGCTCCGTTAACGAATTGCCGGGTTTTGCCGATGGTTTGGTGAGTGTGCAAGACGAGGCCGCGCAACTGGCGGCAAATTTACTCAATTTGGAGCCCGGCCAGCGTGTGCTGGATGCCTGTGCAGCTCCGGGCGGCAAGACCTGTCATCTGCTGGAAGTTGAGCCCAATCTCCGTCAGTGCGTAGCTCTGGATATTTCCGATAAGCGCTTGCACAAAGTGGCGGAAAACCTTAATCGAGTGCACCCCAATTGGCCGGAGCGGGTAGCAATGATCGCTGCCGACGCCCTGGAGCCCGAGCATTGGAACGCCGATGGTGAGTTGTTTGATCGCATTTTGTTGGATGCCCCGTGTTCGGCCACGGGCGTCATACGCCGGCATCCCGATATTAAACTGCTGCGTTTGGCCAACCAGGTAGAACAGCTCGCGCAACTGCAGAGTCAATTATTGGCAAGTTTATGGCAGCAATTAAAACCGGGTGGCCAGCTGGTGTACGCCACCTGCTCGATTTTCCCTCAGGAAAACACCCTCGTGGTGGAGCAGTTTTTAGAGCGTACACCCAACGCCGAGTTGCTGGCCATGGACGTACCCTGGGGGCTTGAACAGCCGGCCGGTCGGCAATTGTTGCCACAATTAACGGGTCACGACGGTTTTTTTTATGCGCGACTGCATAAGGTAAACTGATTAAAACGTGGGAAAACTTTGTCGCTACAAGTGCGCAGTCGGGCAAAATAGGCAATAATTCAGCGCCAATTAGGGTGACTCAGTAAACACATGAAGATAATTATTCTGGGTGCTGGCCAAGTGGGTGGAACACTGGCCGAAACCCTAACCAACGAAGCCAACGACATCGTTATTGTTGATACCAGCGAGACGCGTCTGCGCGAGTTGCGCGATCGCATTGATATCGGCGTGGTGGCCGGCGAGGGCTCGCATCCGGGCACGCTCATTCAGGCGGGCATCGAAGACGCCGAGTTGTTGATTGCGGTAACCAATAACGACGAAATCAACATGATCGCCTGCCAGGTGGCGCACAGCCTGTTTAACACGCCCACCAAAATTGCCCGCATTCGCGCCCAGTCCTACCTCGAAAAGCCCGAACTGTTTCGCAACGACCGCATTCCCATCGATGTATTAATCAGCCCCGAGCAGTTGGTGTCGGATTATATTTCGCGCCTCATTCATCAACCGGGCGCGCTGCAAGTGCTGGATTTTGCCGGTGGCGAGGCACAACTGGTGGCGGTAAAAGCCTATTACGGTGGTCCATTGGTGGGCCAGGAGTTGCGCTTTTTACGCCAACACATGCCCTCGGTAGATACCCGCGTGGCGGCGATTTTTCGGCGCAACCGAGCCATCATGCCCGAGGGCTCAACGGTTATCGAAGCCGACGACGAAGTATTTTTTATTGCCGCGCGCAGTGATATTCGCGCGGTAATGAGCGAGCTGCGTAAATTGGAGCGGCCCTATCGTCGCCTGCTCATTGCCGGTGGCGGTAACATCGGTGCCGGCCTTGCCCGCAAATTAGAGCGTTCCTATTCGGTAAAAATCATCGAGTACAGCCGCGAGCGCAGCCAGCAATTGGCGGAAAATTTAAGAAACACCATCGTATTGCACGGCAGCGCCTCCGATCAGGATTTACTGCTGCAGGAAAACATCGAAGACACCGATGTGTTCCTGGCGCTGACCAACGACGACGAAGCCAACATTATGTCGTCCATGCTGGCCAAGCGGCTGGGCGCGCGCAAAGTGATGACGTTGATCAACAATCCCGCTTACGTCGATTTGGTGCAGGGTGGCGAGATCGACATCGCTATTTCGCCTCAGCTCACCACCATCGGCAGCCTGTTAACCCACGTGCGTCGCGGCGACATGGTCAGTGTGCATTCCCTGCGCCGGGGTGCGGCGGAAGCCATCGAAGTGGTGGCTCACGGCGACAAAAGCAACTCTAAGGTAGTGGGCAAAACCATCGATACCGTCGATCTGCCGCAGGGCGCCACCATAGGTGCTATTGTGCGCGAAGGCGAAACCGGCCCGAAAGTGGTGATAGCTCACGACGATATCGTGATACAAAGTGGCGACCACGTGATTGTGTTTTTGGTCGACAAACGTTACACCCGCGATGTCGAAAAACTGTTCCAAGTTGGCTTCAGCTTCTTTTAATTCGAGCACGGATACTGGCGACACTTTGCTATGCACATACGGTTAATTTTTCGGGTATTGGGGGTGTTGCTGATGTTGTTCAGCCTCACGCTCATGCCGCCGGTGGCGGTGTCGCTTTGGTTTAACGATCAAAGTTATCCAGCGTTTTTAATTGCCTTTTTTATTACGTTTCTAACCGGCCTAGTCATGTGGCTGCCGTTTTACAACTTCAAACACGACCTACACACCCGCGACGGCTTTGTGATTACCGCGCTGTTCTGGTCGGTACTGGGGGTGTTTGGTAGTCTGCCGTTTATATTTTCCGAAAGCCCCAATTTAAGTATTACCGATGCGGTGTTTGAATCGCTCTCGGGGCTGACCACCACCGGGGCCACAGTCATTACTGGCCTCGATCATCTACCCAAAGCCATATTGTATTATCGCCAGCAACTGCAGTGGTTAGGTGGTATTGGTATTATCGTTATTGCCGTGGCAATTTTACCCATGTTGGGTGTGGGCGGAATGCAACTTTATCGCACAGAAGCGCCCGGGCCGATTAAAGATTCCAAACTCACACCGCGCATAACCGAAACCGCCAAAGCCCTGTTTTTTATTTATTTTAATTTAACCTTGTTGTGTTGCCTGAGCTACTGGATTGCCGGCATGAGCTTATTCGATGCCGTGGGCCACGCGTTTTCCACCGTGGCTATTGGTGGCTTCTCCACCCACGACGCCAGTATCGGATACTTCGACAGCCCCGCCATTATGACGGTGTGCATGGTATTTATGATTTTATCGGGCATTAATTTTGCGCTGCACTTTTTTGCCTGGCGAGAGAAAAAACTCAAACAATATTTTTGCGATCCCGAATGCCGATTTTATTTACAAGTGATGTTGGTTTCGGCCATTGTCACGGTCGGCTATTTAATTTACACCAAAACCTACGGCTGGCAGGAAGCCTTTTGGCAGGGTACCTTCGAGCTGGTATCCATTCTTACCACCACCGGTTTTGGTGTGGCCGACTTCAGTATTTGGCCGGCGTTTTTACCGTTCTTTTTGTTCTACACCGCATTTATGGGCGGCTGCGCCGGCTCCACCGGCGGCGGCATGAAAGTCGTACGCGTACTGCTGGTTTGGAAGCAAGGCCTAAGAGAAATTACCCGGCTTATTCACCCCAATGCGGTTATTGCCATTAAACTCGGCAATAAAGGCGTACCCGATCGCGTCGTAGAGGCCGTGTGGGGATTCTTCGCCGTGTACGTAATTTCATTTGCGGCTATGTTTTTGATTTTATTGGCCACCGGATTGGATTTTACGACGTCTTTTTCTGCGGTAGGCGCGAGCATCAATAATTTAGGCCCGGGCCTCGGACAAGTAGCCAGCCATTACGGCGATATCAGCTCAACCGCCAAATGGGTATTGTGCTTTGCCATGTTGCTGGGGCGATTGGAAGTGTTTACTTTGTTGGTGTTGTTTACGCCGGCGTTTTGGCGGCGGTAA
>CAYFFE010000059.1:0-23212 GCA_964342265.1 uncultured Cellvibrionaceae bacterium
AAAGTTGATATTGAATTGTAATTACTCTTACAGTAGGAAAAGTCCTTTTAGTAGAAAAATTCCTCCAAGAAAGCCCCCCCAAAAAAAATCTTGTAATAAAGCCGCCTGCAATAAAAAAACTGCAAACAAGAAGTCTGCAAGTAATAAGCCTGCAATAAAATGCCTACAATACAAAGAAGTTGCACCTGATAGGTGTGCATAAGATATGTGCTTGAGGTGTACGCTCAAAAATTGCGATTGACAGATTGGTTAGTGGTTATCTTAAGGTGGGAATCAATAGGAACCTCTGCATCAATGGTAAAAATTAGAGGTTCCTAGTGTGGTGCTTTAATGATTATCTAACTGGTTGGTAAATTACCAGTTTTTAAACTCAGTTGTATAAGGTGTTGAGCAATAAGCGCAAGTAAAGAAGTCGATAAAGTTGGCTGAGCGGAAATCTTCGCCCGCTAAGTGCCAGCGCAACCAATCAACAATCACTTCTTGGCCATTACGAGTCGCCATAATGTGGTCGGTATCGTCAATAGTGGTAAAGAATACCGGCACAGAGGTTACGTCGTAGTCTTCTTCAACATTGGGGGTAGCCAAGAAATCATCTTCGCCAGCGACGTATAGAGCAGGGTTGCGCAAATTGAACGCACCTTGGCCATCGAAAGAACCGCCAGCAACGTGAATGGTGGTGGTTAAACGAGGATCATCCGCTGCGCCAAAAGTACTAAGAGAGCCGCGAGAGTGACCGCCAAAGGCGATGTTATCCGCATCCAAATGACCAAAGTACGGGCTGGAAGGATTGCTGTTTTGAGCGAGTAACCAATCCAAACCGTCGATCATTTCGTCACCATCGCCAGTCGATACGATGCTGTAAACCACAAAACCGTGAGAGGCCACACGCTCCAGGAAGAAATCGTATTCTGCAGGACCCGTGCCTGCACCAGGACCCCAAACAAAGATTGGGTGGTCAATTCCGTCTTGACCAAGATTGGATGGGCGAACTACCCACGCACTGCCGGTAGGGCCAGTATTGCGATCTTCTTGGGTATTGAATGGGCCGTTAACGGCAACGGAATTCACAGGCGGGAGCGCACCGCCTTCGCCGCCGCCGGTACCACCGCCGCCGCCATTGCCGCCACCATCGGCTGTGCCAGAAACAATTACGTCGTCCACCTCTAGAGTTTCAAAATAACTGCTGGCGTCGATAGAAAAGCGCAACGTTAAATTTTGCCCGTCTGCAGTGCTTGGTAAAGACACAGAATTAACGCCGCTTGCACTGTTGTCTTCTTCGATAGTTACAAAAGAGCCGCCATTGATTGAGTATTCAACTGAAAAGCTTTCGAAGAAATCGATACCCGAAGTGTTACGCTCGTAGCTAACAGAAATATTGGTGTAGCCACTTAAATTGATTAGGTTGGATGTAATGGCGCTGTTAGCGCCGCCACGCAATAGTGCATCAAAACCAGAGGTGCTAACGCGACCCGTACCAGTAAAAATGCCCAAGTTGCCATCAAAGGTTTCTTCAACAATGGTGGTTTGCGCTTGTGCGAAAGCGGTGGTGGCCAATAAGGCTGTGGCACTGGCTAGGGCCAGTAACGTTTTTGAGTGTGCTGGGTTAAATTTTTGGAACATATTGAGTCTCCTCTCTTGGTTAGAACTTCGCTTGCTAAAGTTAGTTGCAAAAACCCCAAGGTTAGTCGTTGGGGAATTCAAAAAAATAAAAAAACTTACAGCCGTTATCGATGTGTGTTCTCTTCTCTAGGCGATGCTAGGAGCGAGCTGGTATTTTAAATTTGATGTTTCGCTTTCTTTCGCTTATAGGTTGACGTGGCAATTTGGTCAGTTGCTGAGAAATTATTGATTTCAGTAGAAAATGCCCGCGCCAAATAATTCATCGTTTATTGATTCGAAATATTCTAATTTTTGTAAGCGTAAAATAGCGTAGGGTTTGAAAGGTAATGTTGTAGCTAAAGTTTTTATTAATTTTTGTGGTTTTTTAAACGTTAATTATTATTTTTAGTGTGTCTCGTTTAGTGGTGGATTATATACAAACTTATCGGTTAGAAAAGATTGGCTGTTTAGAGTTTTGTTGTAAATAAGAGGTAGGCCAAACTTCTGAGAGATAAATATTAAGTTTCCAAATTCATGAAAGCGTTAGTTTATCAAACAGTGGTATAAGCTGTCTTTTTGTAGCTAATTATATTGGTGTTAAACCAGCGCATTTATACGAATCAGTTGGCTGGCATATAATGCCGAATTCTATTTTCTACTGTTTTGCAGTATTTGTCAGGTTTTTTTTCGATCTATTATGTCTTTAACTATTCTGCTGGAAATATCGTCGCCTGTGATTATATGTTTTGCAAAATCAATTTCACAAAAATAGTATTAGCTTGTGTGAGGCGAATGCTAATTCGTATAAAAGTTGATTCCTGTAAGGTGGTTCATAACCTTTGGTTGGTGAGATTGTTTTTTGGGTCTCGTGTTGTTCAAGCTAAAAATATTTAAGGTGCGGTTTTTTTATGCCTTAACTCACTTGTAGTAAGTTTTCTTGGTTATGATAGTTTATGCAGGTAATTATCTTGGTGACATTTATGTGTGCCGGCTATTGTCTATGTTGGAAAGTATCTGTGTTGGAAGATGCCTATGCCGGAAGGTGTCTGTGTTGAAAAATGTCTATATCGAAAAGTATCTGTGTTGGAAAGTATCTGTGCCGGAAAATATCTATGCCGGAAAATATCTATGCCGGAGTTTGTCTAAGCCATAAGAGTTCAAGCCGTTATTTATAGAAGGCAATTTAGTTTGGGATCATAACCACGTCCAGGTGTTGTTGTCGGTTTTCTCGATAAAATTCTACCAACGATTGTGCCGACATTGGCTTTCCGTATTTCCAGCCCTGGCCAACGTGTACGCCGGCGTGCTTTAAAATGTCTTCCTGTGCTTGTGTTTCTATACCTTCGGCAATGGCAGTGCAGCCAATTTTGTCAACGATATCCATGATATTGGGAATTATGGATTTTTTTAAACCTTCTGTGGCGATATCCATTACGAAGGTTCGATCGATTTTCAGGTAATGAAACGACAAGTATTTTAAGGTTTGCAAATTAGAATATCCGGTTCCAAAGTCATCGATGGAAATCGACAGCCCCTCATCCACCAATTCTTGAAGTAACTCGTGAGCAGTAGTGGAATCCAAATATTCTTCTTCGGTAATTTCTAGGCAAATATTAAACCGCGAGCCGGTTACCTGAGGTAGGGTGGGAATTTTTCTTACTATGCCTCGTTCTATATCACACGGGCAAATGTTAAAAGAAATTTTAAACCCGTCTGGTAACGGGGAAGCTTGTTCAAGGTCGTTGAGTGCGACAGAAAACATTCTTTGCGTAAAATGCCAAGTTTGTTTCTTTTTTCGTAATAGCGGCATAAATTCATCGGGTGATAAATGGCCTTGTCGATCTTTAAAACGTGCCAGTACCTCGCAACCAATAATTTCGCCGGTGTTTAAATCAATTAATGGCTGGTAACGCCAATAAAAGTGGTTGTTTTTTAGTCCACTAGCTACGCGATAAACCACTTTTCGAACAGTAATGCTCCAAATGTGGAGAAAAATGCCGGACCCAATGGCAATTACAGCGCATAAGACAATAGAAAAAACAATTTGAATAATATTTCTTGCCAAAAAATTTCGCGCGGGTATCCAAACGGCGGCACAATAACCTTGTAATACATGATGGCATTGATTAATAAAACCGCCATAAAAAAGACGAAACTCGCGTTGTTTTGTGTGCACGTTGTTTGTGCCAACCAGATGTATAATTTGGCCTTTGGTGGGGTAGTACACTTGCCATTGGTCTTGGGTATTGTTTAGTGCAATATTCCAATCGGTGTCGACTAAAAAATTAAACTGTCCTCTGTTTACATCCACCACGCGCACAGTTCTGTTATCAAATAGAATTATCGGGTGCTGATCAACTATGCGAATTGCCGCTCCCAGCGGCCCGATGTAATCGGCCGGTGAGTAGTCGATAGGTTGTGCTAACAATCCGCCAAGTGCGGTACAAACAATTTGATTGTCTTGGATATAGCCAATATCGATGGCATGGCTGGTGTCAAAGAGTACGCGCTTCATGTCCAGCAATGTGGAATCATTGCATTGCACGTGCCCCAGGGAATTTAAAAAAATTAGGTTATCCGTGGCTTCGTTGGCCACAGTATCGAGTTCTTGATGAACGCTACTCAATAAGGTTTTTGCTTCCGCCCGCATGGCCGCGTTAATAACAGCTATCATTAAAATTAGCGTGACTGCAAAGACCAAAGTGCCAAAGAGTACAGACAATATTTTTGTGTGCTTTTCTAATTGCATGAAATCCCTAAGTGCATTGCTCAAAGTGAGTGAATGCTTGTAACCCGTTACACGTTGTGGGCGTCGGTATCTCTCAAATTGTTTGGAATTTTTTGCCTCAACCCTTTTTTTGCCTCAACCCTTTTTTGCATCAACCCAAGTAACCTCCGATTTACTCTGAGATCACATTAACTCCAAGGTGTATTAACAAAGGTTTGCTAATGTAGTTTAGGTGTTTTTATGGCGTTTGCTAGCACATACAGTCGTTTAGACGGTGGTTAGGCCCGGTTTGAAGGATTGCTGATGGGAGCAAATAGTATTCATAAAGCTGTAAAACTTAGCCTTAAAAATTTGGGCTTGTGCTGACCGCTAACAGGTCCACTTGCTAATTTAAGCATCGACAAAATAGTCGGGGATGAACAAAAGGAATGGCGTTATCTTCACCAAAAAGCGCTTTTCAATACACTTTTCGGTGTTTACTATGCCGAGGCTCTTAAGCTAAGGAGAAGTCCATGAAGGTTTATTACAACTCTGGATGCCCGGTATGCAAGGCTGGCATAGAAAGCCAGATGAGCAAAAACAGCGTGTGCGAATTCCAGTGGCAGGACGTACACAGCGAGAACGAGCTAGCGGACGATCTGGATTCCGAGTTGGAATTTATTCGTGAGCGATTGCACGCCAAAGATGACGCGGGCAATGTGTATATCGGCTTCGACGCGGTGCTGGCAATCTGGCGTAACACTCAACGAGAGCGCTGGTTGGCTAGTATTTTTGGGCTGCCTGTTATCAAACAACTCGCACGGCTGGGCTACAATGGGTTCGCTTGGTGTTTGTATCGCTGGAATCGCTCAAGAAAACATTGGTAGGGGAGTCCCGCGTGGTAGTGTAACTTCCACCACTGCAGACTTTTAAAGATAGGTTAATCGTTTTTTTTTGATGGGGACTTATCATGTCCGATGCAACTAATGCCGCTGATTATCAAGCTCAAATCGCCGATCTGCAGGCTCGCATTAGCTTTCAAGAAGATGCCTTATCAGCGCTGGATCAGGTAATCGTTAGGCAAGATCAGGAGCTAATGACTCTTAAGATTCAGGTAGAAAATTTGCTGGCACGGGTAAAGGATTTACAGTTCGCTCAGCAAGAACATAGCGTTAGCGTCGACGAGAAACCACCGCACTATTAATGTGTTGCTCGCCTGTAGAATCTATGTAAAAGCTGCCGCCGCAGTTTGTGTGTGGCGTCTACATTTGTTAAGCATATGAATTTATTTCTAACGAATTATCCTGATACGGACTTTCTTGATTAAATAGGAAAAACGCCAGGTCCGAAAGTAGCTCTAGCGACTTACGGTAAGTTTCATCGTCAGGCTTTCGAAAGTTTTCGTGTAGAGTCCAATCCTTTACCCATGTACTGCAAAACCAAAACCCATTTGGCTGGCCACACTGGTATTGATTCTTCGTTTTGACTCGCTTTTGCGACCTTAAACATAAGGCGAGTTAATCTTTTAAAAGCTTCTTTATCCCATATAAACTCGGCGCGAAGTAACAGAAGAAAACTACCTTCCTCGGCTTCAAATTCTCTTCTTAACTCATCTTCGTAATTGATGGCTTTATTCGTTAAAGCTCACGCTCTTCGATCATTCGGTTTATATCTTTTTTACGTTGCGCTAGCAGCGCTTTGGTGTAGTCGGTTTCGGCGAGCTTTAGGGCGTTGTCGATTTGGCGGCGGGCTTTGTCGTATACACCGTTCAAAATAAAATATTCCGCTCGGGCTTGGTGTAGGCCTAAAATATTTCCCGATAATCCGCGTACTTCTGCCAGCAAATACCAAAGGTACTCGTCTTTGGGGCGGCGTTTGGTGTGGTTGGTGAGCACCAGTTCCGCCTGACTGTATAGGCCTGCGTCCATTAATATTTTTGCCAGAGCGGTATTCAGCGGGTGGTTGGTGGGGCGTTGAGTCAGTGCTTGCTCGAGTAAATCCTGAGCTTGGCTAAATTCGCCCGTGGTGGCGAGTAACTCGGCTTGCGCAATTTGGAACAAATAATTGTCGGGTTCGGCTTCGAGCAGGGGCGTAAGCGCGTCTTGAGCTTCGGCATAACGGCCGGCTTTGGTGAGTGCCAGTGCTAAACCGTAGCGGCTGGCTTTAACCGAAGGTGTTTCGCCTTTTAATTCGTACGAAAAGGTTTTAGCGGCAATGTTGGGGTTTTCGGCATGCAGCAGCTTTGCCCTGGCCTGCATGTAATAAAACTTCGGGTTGTCGGCGTAGACGATATTATCCGGTGAGCGTCTTGCGCGGTTTTTGGCATCGGCAATTCGGCTTTCTGTAACCGGGTGCGTGAGCAAAAACTCTGGCGGACGGCTGGAATAGCGGGTTTCACGCAGCATTCTTTCGAAAATTTCGGCACTGGCGTGAGGGTCACGGTCGGCGGCAATCATGGTTTGTAAACCAATGCGATCGGCTTCTTGTTCGTTCTGGCGGCTGAATCTGAGTTGATTGTCCAGAGCTGCTGCCTGCGTGGCGCTGAGCGCTGCAAGGCCTGCATCGGCACCGGCTGTGGCGGCCAAAATAAAACCGGCTAAAATGCCGGCCAGAGTGGGGATGCTGGCGTTACTGGCGGCCTCTAGGCTGCGTGCATAATGTCGCTGAGACAAGTGCGCTAATTCGTGCGCCAGAACTGAGGCCAACTGATCTTCATTGCCTGCGTACAAAAACAACCCCGTATTCACGCCCACCACGCCACCGGGCACGGCAAAAGCGTTGATGGTGGGGTTGGGGATAATGATTAAATCCAGGCGGTGGTTCTTGAGTTGACTGTGGTGCGCTAAGTTTGCGAGTAAGCCTTCTAAGTATTCGTACAGAATCGGGTCGGACGAGGTCCTTACTTGGCTTCTAAAGGCCCGCAACCATGCCTGGCCTAACTGATACTCGCGCGCAGGAGAAACAATACCGGCGCCGGCGGCCCCCAAATCGGGTAGCTGAATATCGGAATTTGCATGGCCGTAGGGGCTGAATGCCGCAGTAGAGGTTAACAAGCAGAGCCACAAAGCCCATTGGGCGGGAATGAATCCCAGTTGAGAACCTAATTTACCGGGGCGGTATGTAAAACAGTGCACTATACAGAAATCTCTAAAGGCTAAGTTCTAGGCGATGTAAACACTACTAGACAATGTAGTCACAAACTGCGGTGTGTAATTGTTGCGTGTATTGAGTGTTACGTGTGTCGAGTTTGGGGCTATGGATCAAAAACCAACCAACACCCCTCCATTTGCGCTAGTCGCTATCACTATAAAGCTGATAGTTGGATGATGGAACCGAACATAGGTTCAAGATTTATGGGGTTCAAGATTTATAGGGTTCAAGATTTATAGGGTTCAAGGTCTATAAGATTCAAGGTTAAAAGGTATAGGGCGAAAAGGCGCTTGATGTGCTTTTGAGTATAAGCCACGTCGCGTATCTTTTCTTTACCGCCGCCAAGGCCTAGACTGCTGCGCAATTTTTCGGTTGTTGAGGAGATTCTCTTGCCTGATCACATTGTCTTGGACGTTACTGGAGTATTGTGTCCCATGCCTTTGTTAAAACTCAAGCTGGCCCTGCGCGACCTGGCCGTTGGCGATTGTATTGAACTTAGAGCCAGCGACAGTACCTCATTGCAAGATATCCCCGCTTATTGCCAACTCAGCGGACAAACGTTGCTTTCATCCTCAGAAGATAACAATGTCTATACTTTTAGGGTGCAAAAAGCGAAACCTTAGGTCGGGCCTCGTGTGAGCACAGAAAGTGTGCTTAGCTTAATTAACAGCGATTACCGAGTTAGCGTAAAAAGGAAAAACGTTCAGTGTTAAACATTCTCAGTAACTGGATACACCGCTATTTTTCCGACGAAGAAGCGGTTTTATTAGTAGTTTTTTTAATCGGTGCGCTGGTGATTATGGTCACCATGGGATCCATATTGGCGCCAATGATGGCGGGCGTTGTGATCGCCTTTTTACTGCAAGGCCTGGTGTTAAAGCTAAAGAGCTTCGGCTTACCCCACGTGGTGGCGGTGACGATCACGTTTTTGCTGCTGGTGGGTTTTATCGTTGTGTCGTTAATCTGGATTTTGCCCGTTATTTGGAATCAAATCCGGGCGCTTATCGCCGAGCTGCCGCGCATGCTCACCCAATCTCAGCAATTATTGCTGTTGCTGCCCGAAAAATACCCCAATTTGATTAGCGAATCCCAGGTACAAGAGGTGTTGGAGTTGGCTCGTAAAGAGCTGGGCACTGTTGGCCAAACTTTACTGACCTTCTCGCTAGCCAATGCGCCTCTGATTGTCGCGGCGTTAATCTACCTAGTTTTGGTGCCAATTTTGGTGTTTTTCTTCCTCAAAGATGCGCAGGCCCTTCAACAATCGCTGTCTTCGCTGTTGCCCCATCGCCGCCCGGTGATGACCAAAATCTGGACCGAAATGAACCTTCAAATTGCCAACTACGTGCGTGGCAAAGTCATCGAAATATTTATCGTTGGCGTAACAACCTACGTGTGCTTCGCCTTGCTGGACGTAAACTACGCCCTGTTACTCGGCGTTGCCGTGGGTTTATCGGTGATTATTCCCTACATTGGAGCCGCCGTTGTAACGATACCTGTCGCGTTAATCGGTTATTTTCAGTGGGGTTGGTCCAACGAGTTTTACTATTTGATGGCTGCCTACACGGTAATTCAAGCACTGGATGGCAATGTGCTGGTGCCACTTTTATTTTCAGAAGCAGTGAACTTACATCCTATTGCGATAATCTTATCGGTGTTGGTTTTCGGCGGATTGTGGGGGTTTTGGGGGGTGTTTTTCGCCATTCCTCTGGCCACATTGATCAAAGCCATTGTCAGTGCTTGGCCCCTGGCTCAACAGGAATTATCCGAGGCGGAAGAAAGTTAGCAGCAATGGATTTTAGCCCATTGAGCCTATGAAATAGCCAAGCTGTAAAACGCAGAAAAACATAAATCTTCGCAGTAGAGATCAAGGGTATCGCAAAACACATGAGACAATCAGTTTATCGGGCCGGGTGGGTCGTACTTGTATTGCTGTTGCTGGTTCAGGCCTCTTCCAGCTTCAGTCAAACCGTTATTACCAGCTCCGTAAACGATCGCGAGCATCGCTACCTAGAGTTAGAAAACGGCCTCAAGGTACTGCTCGTTCACGATGGCAGTGCCGATAAGGCCGCCGCCGCGTTGGACGTGTACATTGGCAGTGCCGATAACCCCAAAGACCGCCCGGGTCTCGCACATTTTTTAGAGCACATGTTGTTTCTTGGTACCGAAAAATATCCCGAGCCTGATGCCTATCAAGCGTTTGTCAACGCAAACGGTGGCAGCCACAACGCCTTTACCGCCACCGAGCACACCAATTACTTTTTTGAGGTTCGTGCTGAGGTGCTCGCCGAAACCTTAGATCGCTTTGCTCAGTTCTTTATTGAACCGTTGTTTACTCCGGAATATGTAGCGCGCGAGCGCAACGCGGTGCACTCGGAATTTACCTCCAAAATTAAAGATGACTTTCGTCGTGGCTTTGACGCGGTGCGTGAAATCGCTCACCCTGACCACCCCAACGCACAATTTCGAGTCGGTAATGCTGCGACTCTAGCCGATCGCCCAGGAGACTCGGTGCGCGAAGATTTGATTCAGTTTTACGAAAGCCATTACTCCGCCGACAATATGGCGCTAGTGGTACTGGGCAAAGAAAGTCTGGATGAGTTGGAAAAATTGGCTACCGATTTATTCAGCCAAGTGCCCAAGCGAGAGCACATAAAAATACGCGATAAAGCCCCTTTATTTGAGGAAAATAGGCTGCCGTTGCGACAAAGCATTGTGCCCGAGCAGGAATTAAGAAGCCTATCTCTGTTGTTCCCAGTGCCGCACAACAAACCCTATTATCGCATCAAGCCGTTAGATTACATCGCCAACTTGGTCGGACACGAAGGCCCGGGCAGTATTATCGATGTATTAAAAGGTCAGGGCTGGGTGGAAAGGTTAAGTGCTGGTTTTGGTTTGGACGACCGCTTTACAAGCAGCTTTTTAGTCAACATTAATTTAACCGAAGCGGGCTGGCAGAACCGAGAACAGGTTGTTGCTCCGGTTTTTGCGGGCATCGAACAAATACGAGACTCCGGTGTTAAAAAGTGGCGCTACCAAGAGCAAAAAGCACTGGCAGAACTGGCTTTTCAGTACCAAGAAAAACAAGACCCACGCCATACGGTAAGCAGTTTGGCAAACCGCTTACACGAATACCCCGTAGAAGATGTTTATCGCGGTTCGTATTTGTTTGAGCAGTATGACGCGAAATTAATTAAAGATTATCTCTCCCACCTAACGCCCGATAATCTGCTATTGCTAGAAACCGCGCCGGAAGTTAAAGCCGACAAAACCAGCCAATTTTATAAAACGCCTTATGCCGTAAGTTCGCTGGAAAACAAACAATGGCCGGTGGACAAAAAATTAGCCAAAGCCCTAAAACTGCCCGAGGCCAATCCGTTTATTCCAGAAGATCTGAAATTATTGGCCGAAAGCGATGAGTCGCTAGTGCGAACCGAGTTGGCCAACACGTCGCTGTGGCATAAAAGGGATGTTTCCTACAATGTGCCAAGGGGTGTTGTTAACGTTCGATTATTGCTACCCAACGCGGGTAATCAATTAGAAAACGCCGTAATGGCCGAAATGTACACTCGCATGGTAACCGAATCGCTGAATTCTTTTACCTATCCTGCGTTGTTGGCGGGGTTGCACTTTACACTCAACACCAATACACGTGGCCTGGACATTCAAATCGATGGCTACACGGATAAACAGTCCAAGTTAATCGATGAGATCATTACCTACCTCACGGATTTCCGATTAATAGAGCCAAAGTTTGATGCAGTGCAACAGCAGCTTATTCGTGAATGGCGCAATGCTGCTAAGCAAGTACCCTATACGCAGTTATTTTCTCAATTATCCGTTGCCTTGTTTACGCCGCAGTGGTCTCACGAGCAAAAGTTATCTGCTATTACAGAGCTAACAAAAAAAGATTTAAAGCGCTTTAGTAAAGAATTTTTGGCCGATGGCAACGCTCGTGTTTTGGTTTACGGCAATTTTTCCCAAAAGCAAGCTTCAAATATTGCTCGCCAGTTTGATGATTTGTTAAAAGGCAAAGACAAGTACCAACAGGTTCCTGCAGAGGTTGTGAAGTTAGAAGACGGCAGTGCTTGGTTATGGCACTCGTTCGACCACCCGGATCAAGCCCTGGTGGGATATTTGCAGGGGCATAATGACAGCTTAAAAGAACAAGCCTACATGATGGTTCTTAAGCAAGTGGTTAGCTCGGGCTATTTCAACGAACTCAGAACAGAACAGCAATTGGGTTATGTGGTATTTGCCAGTAACGCCACCTATAAAAAGGTGCCGGGTGCTGTGTTTGTTGTGCAATCCCCCAGCGCCTCTGTACAAACGATTCACGAACAAACCCAGAAGTTTTTGACAAGTTTTAGCTTGGAATCTGAGCAGGAGTTTGATCAGCATCGCCAAGGGCTATTGGTTGAACTCATGAAATCGCCAAAAAACCTGAGAGAGCAAGCGGGCTTTTATTGGGACAGTATTATTCGCGAGCATTGGAGCCTGGACTATCGCCAACAGATGGCCAAGGAAATAGAAAACCTGAGCCTAAAAGAATTTAATCAGTTTTTTCAATCGCGAGTTATAAATAATCCACGATGGTTGTGGTTGGCCGGAGCCGAAGACAGTAACAAACCCAAAACCATTAATTGGTTAAAAAATGAAGACGCACTTAAGCAAGAGGCGGAGACCTATCAGTACCAATAGTTACTGCACGATTATTGATCGTACTCGGTAGACTGCAAAAGCCCATCATTTACCGTTGCGATGGAGCCTTCGGATAACTTTGAAGGTTCCACGCCTTTCTATCAGCTACCCACTTTTTACTCTATCTTGAATAGATAAACGATCAGCGTCATTGCAGATTCTGAGACGTGCGGCAATGGCTCGGCGTAGTAATTTAACCATGGTTATGTAACGATACTGTGCTATATCTAAAAGAACCGTTGAGCGCGGCTAGTCAATTTAGTACCGCAAAATTGATGAAATAATAGACAGTGCTGGCGGCGACCGTCACCGGCGATAAGTAATAAGCACTGGCGATAAATAACAGTCGTAGGCGATAAATAGTCGACAGCGATAAAGGTGCGGTGTTACGGATAAAACCGCAACCAAGTTAAAAATAGCTTCGGTGAGCACACTAAAGACAAATGCTCGGCTGCGCACTCATTGCGCGTATCCATAAAAAATACATTCAACTCACTCACATCAAATGCTTGTTGATAAGATTGGGTTACTGTTCAGCCTTGAGCTCGATTGAGCACATGATAGCGTAAGACAACAGTTCAAAATGTAACAGGCCAAGTTTGCCAATCCACTGAACAACTCGCCCTTTGTTGGCGATGTGGTACATGCAGAGGAGATTTAAATGCAAGAGGATATTGATTCTCTCGAAACGCTGGAATGGGTCGATGCGTTGCATTCGGTCATTCGCCACGCCGGGCCGGAAAGGGCGGCCCAGTTGCTACGAAATCTGGCCGAACGCGCATCCGCCGTTGGTGTCAATCTTCCCCCCGCCATTACCACGCCTTACCGCAATACCATCCCCACCAGTAAAGAAAAACGCATGCCCGGCGATCTGTTTATGGAGCGACGCATTCGCTCGCTGATTCGCTGGAATGCCATGGCCATGGTAATGCGTGCTAACGACAACGACGAAGGATTGGGCGGACACATCGCCACGTTTGCCTCGGCCGCCACGCTTTACGATGTGGGGTTCAATTATTTTTTTCGCGGCAACGAGGGTGATCAGCCCGGCGATTTGATTTACTTTCAGGGGCACGCCTCACCGGGTATGTACGCGCGCTCTTATTTGGAAGGGCGCTTTGATGAAGAGCATCTGGACAACTTCCGCCGCGAGGTGGACGGTAAAGGCCTATCTTCCTATCCCCATCCCTGGTTAATGCCCGATTACTGGCAATTTCCCACCGTTTCCATGGGGCTCGGTCCCATCAACGCTATTTATCAAGCGCACGTTATGCGCTATATCTCGGCGCGGGAGTTGGTAAAGCGCGGTGATCGCAAGGTGTGGTGTTTTATCGGCGACGGTGAATGCGATGAGCCGGAAACGCTCGGCGCCATTTCTCTGGCCGGTCGCGAAGAACTTGAAAACCTGATTTTTGTGGTCAACTGCAATCTGCAGCGATTAGACGGCCCAGTGCGTGGCAACGGCAAAATCGTACAAGAACTCGAAGGCGTGTTTCGCGGCGCAGGTTGGAACGTATTAAAAGTACTCTGGGGCCGGCATTGGGATCCGCTGTTGGAAAACGACAGCAAAGGGTTACTGCAAAAACGCATGGATGAAGTCTGCGATGGCGAGTTACAAAACTTTAAAGCCAACGGCGGAGCCTACACGCGCGAACATTTCTTTGGCAAATACCCCGAACTATTGGAAATGGTTAAAGATTTAAGTGATGAAGAAATCATGTACTTAAATCGCGGCGGTCACGATCCTTTTAAAGTGTACGCTGCCTACGCCGCTGCGGTAGAAAACAAAGGCCAGCCCACGGTTATTCTCGCGCAAACCGTTAAGGGCTACGGCATGGGCACCTCCGGTGAGGCCGTTAACGAAACTCACTCGGTTAAAAAACTGGGCAAGGACGATTTAAAACGTTTCCGCGATCGTTTTGGCATTCCGCTCACCGACGAGCAGTTGGAAAGCGTTCCCTATTATCGGCCAGGCCCCGAGAGCCCAGAAATCACCTACATGCGCAAGCGCCGGGAAGAGCTAAATGGCGAAATTCCCGCTCGACCCGTGGAATACCCCAAGCTTACCGCGCCGCCGTTATCGGATTTTAACGCGCAACTTAAAGGCACCGGTGATCGTGCGGTATCGTCGACCATGGCGTTTGTGCGTATTCTCTCCACCCTGGTAAAAGACCCCAATATCGGCGAGCGTGTGGTGCCCATCGTGCCCGATGAAGCGCGTACCTTTGGTATGGAGGGCATGTTCCGGCAGCTGGGTATTTATTCGTCGGCGGGGCAAAAATACACGCCGCACGATGCCGGGCAAATTATGTATTACAAAGAAGACAAACGCGGCCAAATCTTAGAAGAGGGCATTAACGAATCCGGTGCGATGTCGGCCTGGGTTGCTGCCGGCACGGCTTACGCCAATTACGGTTGTTCGATGGTGCCTTTTTATATTTTTTATTCCATGTTTGGTTTTCAGCGTGTGGGTGATTTGTGCTGGCTGGCCGGTGATATTCAAGCCAAAGGCTTTTTAATTGGCGCTACAGCAGGGCGCACCACGCTCAATGGCGAAGGGCTGCAACACCAAGACGGCCACAGTTTAATACTGGCCAACACCGTACCCAATTGTCGCAGTTACGATCCCTGCTACGCGTTTGAAATGGCCGTAATTATTCAAGACGGCATTAAGCGCATGTTTGAAGATCTTGAAAACTGCTACTACTACATCACCGCCATGAACGAAAACTACCAGCACCCGGAAATGCCTCAGGGTGTTGAGCAAGAAATTATTCAGGGTATGTACCGTTTAAAAGCCGGCAAAAAGAAAAGCGGTAAAAAAGTTCAGTTGTTGGGGGGCGGTACTATTTTGCGGGAAGTGGAAGCAGCCGCGGAAATTTTGCGCAACGATTACGACGTGGATTCTGATGTGTGGAGTCTTACCAGTGTTAATGAGTTAACCCGCGAAGGGCAGCGCGTTAATCGCTGGAATTTATTGCATCCCGATCAAGAACCGCAAATTCCGTTTGTTACGCGTCAATTACAGGATGCCGAAGGGCCGGTGATCGCCGCTACCGATTACATTAAAGCTTACGCCGAGCAGCTAAGACCGTTTATTGCAAGCGATTATACGGTGCTGGGCACCGATGGTTTTGGCCGCAGCGATACCCGAGCCAAATTGCGACGTTTCTTTGAAGTGGATCGCGCCTTTATTGTGCTGGCGGCATTGACGGCGTTATCTCGTCTAGGTGAGTTTCCCACCGGCGAGCTTAACCAAGCCATGAAAGATTTAGGCATTGATCCCGAAAAAGTCGATCCCATGAACTGTTAAACGCCGTGCACTGGAGTAAGGCTCCGGTGCTGAGTTAATCCCTACACGATAAAATTTAGGAGAGCCAGTGTCTAGTCAAACAATCACTGTTCCAGATATCGGTGGTGCCGAGGGCGTTGAAATAATCGAAGTGTGCGTGGCGGTGGGTGATCGGGTTGTTAAAGAGCAATCTCTGATCGTATTGGAAACCGACAAAGCCACGGTGGAAGTGCCGAGTACAGCCGAAGGTCAAATCACAGAGTTACTGGTAGAAGTTGGGCAAAAAATTAGCGAGGGCGATGCCATTTGTTCGCTCGACAGTGTCGATACCTCTAGCGAACCTCAGCCGTCGTCTGAACCTGAAACCCCGAAAGCGCCAGCAGCCGACAAGTCGAGTACAACCCAACCATCTGGCGAGCCTGTTGTGTGTGTGGTACCCGACGGTGTGGACGAGGCGGAGGTTATTGAAGTCACCATTAAGGTGGGCGACACCATTGCCGAAGGCGATACCGTAGCCACCCTAGAAACCGACAAGGCCACCGTTGATGTTCCGGCGACGGCAGCGGGCACCGTAACTGTGATTAATATTGCCGTGGGGCAAAAAGTGGCTTCGGGCGATTCGGTGGCGGAATTAGTGGGCGATTCAGCAACAAAAGCCAGCGAGCCTGCCGCCAGCCAATCGGCCACGTCCTCACCACAAGGCCCTGAAACAGCCGCCACTAGTGAATCTTCTGAGGGAGCAACTGCTCAGGTTCGCCAGTGCGTAGTGCCCGAAGGAGCAGAAAACGCCGAAGTCATCGAGGTGCTGGTAAAAGTCGGGCAAGACATCAACGAAGGCGACAGCCTGGCGGTGTTGGAAACCGATAAAGCCACCGTAGAAGTACCGGCATCCTTAGGTGGGCGGATTACGAGTCTTTTAATCAACGTGGGCGACACGGTAAGTTCTGGCGATGCGGTGGCGGAGCTGGAATTCGCCAATGAACAGAACAATACAACCCAAGCCGCGACTAGCCGTGAAAAAACCACTGCGGCTAACCGCAACGAACGCACGCCAGATCAAGCCACCGAAAATAACAAAGCTGCGCTTCACGGCCCGGCAGATGCCTTTAATAAAGCCACCGAAGTTTACGCTGGCCCGGCGGTGCGCACGCATGCGCGATTGTTAGGAGTCGATTTACACGAAGTTAAAGCCACGGGACCGCGCGGTAGAATATTAAAAGAAGACGTGGACAACTTCGTTAAGCAGGTCATTGCTTCGCGTGGGAAAAATCAGCCCTCGGCAACGCTTGGCGCAGAAGGTGCGGGAATTCCTCCCATGCCAAGTGTCGATTTTTCCAAATTCGGCGAAATCGAAACGGTCGCTATGACCAAAATTCAAAAAATTACGGCGTTTAATATGCACCGTAATTGGTTGCATATTCCAGCAGTTACCCAGTTCGACGATGCTGACATTACCGATCTGGAAGCCTTTCGTAAAAGTTTAAAAACAGAGGCAGAGAGTCGCGGTGTAAAACTAACACCCTTGCCGTTTTTGTTAAAAGCCGTGGCCAGTGCGCTCAAGCACGAGCCCAAATTTAATACATCGCTCGGGCCAGATGGTGAATCGCTAATTCAAAAGCACTACATTCACATCGGTATTGCCGCTGATACTCCGGCAGGGCTTGTGGTTCCGGTTATTCGAAATGTGGATCAAAAAGGGCTGTGGCAATTGGCCGAAGAAGCCAACGGGCTAATAAAAAAAGCGCGCGACGGCAAATTAACGCCGGCGGATATGCAGGGCGGTTGTTTTACTATTTCGAGCTTGGGCGCTATGGGCGGTAAAGGTTTTACGCCAATTGTTAACGCGCCGGAAGTGGGTATCTTGTCGGTGTCGAAAGCGGAAATAAAACCCGTTTGGGATGGCAAAGAATTTCAACCGCGCAATTTGTTACCGCTGGGACTGTCTTATGATCACCGGGTAATCAATGGCGCTGACTGTGGCCGATTTTTTACGTATTTGGTAGCGGTATTATCGGATGTACGTAAATTATTATTATAGGAAGCTCTGATTAACTCACCCCTGAGTTAATCAGAGTCTACAACTCTCGCCCTTTGGGCCAGCGGAGCTGTTCGCTTCGCTGCGAGTCGCCGTACGGTAATTAAAAATGTTATTGGATAAGCCACAGCCTTGTGGCTTATTCTTCGAGCTGCCAAGCATTCTAAAAATTCTCCCGGCGCATTTAGCCAATTACCTAAAAAATCAATAGCTCGCGCATATCGATTTTGCCTGCACATAATCGTTATGGATGGCGTGTATGCAGACTGTACCGGAGCGGTGGTCTGCCCCTGTGCAGAAAGAACCTCTGAGTTAATCAGAGGTTCCTATAAAAAATTCAAGCCAGAGTTTTTATCGATGAATTTTCTGGCTTTTATTTTTAACCTGGGTACTTACCGTATTGGGTATTGCATATTAGTGATGATGACCACCGATACCGTGAGCGTGGCCGTGGGCTAATTCTTCCGGACTCGCTTCTCGCACGTCTAAAATTTTAACCGCAAAGGTTAAAGTTTTTCCGGCATAGGGGTGGTTCGTATCGAGATCGACGTTTTTTAAGCCCACTTTAACAACCACGGCTTCTGCGGGGCCATCTTTAGTATTTACTCGTACAATCATACCTGGTTTGAGCTTGCCCTTGGTTAACAGGTGCTTGATGGGAATTCGGCGAGGTTCGGTTTCGGTGCGCTCGCCATAGGCTTTTGCCGGTGGCAGTGTTATTTCAAATTCCTCATCGATATTCTTGCCTTCCATTGCTTCTTCCAACGCCGGCAATAAATTCTGATGGCCATGCAGATACAACATGGGCTCTTCGTTGTAAGTGGATTCCAATTCTGTATCGCCGTCGTTTACGCGGTAGTGAAATTGCACTACACAGTCTTTTTTAATGATCATTCTATTACTCTCTTTAAGAAACCTTCCAACGGGGAAACAGGCTCGTTTTAAAAGGACGTGAGTATAGGGGAATTGCCGAGAACTGTTAATGAGCCTTTCAATAGAGCGAATGGCGATCGGCTTTGATTGGTTAGTTGTTGAAATAATCTACAGGTTGTACAAAAATCAACTAGTATAGCAATTGGTTTTGATGGTTTTTCTACTTATATCAGGTAGTTAAGCTGATAGACGAATATAATAAGAAATAATTCTGTAATAATAAATTGATCCTAATATTACAGAAAATGGCACTTAAAATAGCCAAAGGGATAGTATTTAAGCGAAAATGTCGCTAGGATAACCGTGATCTACTTCTCAAATTTGAATTTTTGACCGCCAGTCTCTTAACTCTGAGTTCATGTGCTCCGTATACGTCGGGTACCTAGGCCATTAAAAATTTACAGAGATCGCGCTCGTGTTGATAAATGGGATCGCGGTCATCAGTCTAAAGGATGATAGACATGGAAAAAGACGCAGGATACGTAGAGGTATTGGATTACTCCTTTCTAGAATTTTCCGGCAGTCGCCCGGAGTTACTGCACGACTTGTTTGAGAAGATGGGTTTTGCCTGGAAGTCCCACGGTGAGATGAAGTTGTACAACATTGGCAACGTTCATTTTATCTCCAACCCCAGCCACGGTGGCAGCGCCGAACGATTTCGCAATAAGCATATTCGCGGAGCCAGTGCCATGGGTTTTAAAGTGGCCGATTCCAAGCAAGCCTTTGAAAAAGCGGTTCAATTGGGAGCTAAGCCTGCGCAGGAAACCGATTTGGATATTCCAGCCATCCAAGGCGTGGGCGAATCTTTAATTTACTTGGTAGACGATGCACACGAACAAGCGCTATTCCAAAAATTTGGTTTTACCAAAGGCGTTGATACCCATCGCGCCAATGCCATTCAGGCCATCGACCATTTAACGCATAACCTTCATCAGGGTGGCGTTGCTCGTATGTGCGAATTCTACGAAAAAATCTTTGGCTTTGAGCGCATCCGTAAATTCGACATCGACGGTAAAAAAACCGGTCTGGTTAGTGAGGTGGTCGAGAGCCAAAACGGTACGGTAACCATTCCGCTTAACGAATCAAAAGATGAAATCTCGCAAATCGCCGAGTTTGTTAAAGAATACAACGGCGAAGGTATTCAGCATATTGCGCTGTTGTGTGACGATATTTGCAGCACCGTCGACAGCCTTTCTCATAACGGTATTCCATTCCAGGATACGCCGGATACCTACTACGAAATGATTGATGAACGTTTGCCTGGCCACGGTGAAGAAGTCGACACTTTACGTCAGCGTCGTATTTTAATCGATGGTGGCGAAGCTCAGGGTGGTGGCTTTTTATTGCAAATCTTTACGCAAAACAGCATCGGTCCCATATTTTTTGAGTTTATCGAGCGCAAAGGTAACGAAGGCTTCGGCGAAGGTAACTTCCAGGCGTTGTTTGAATCCATTGAATTGGATCAGGAACGACGCGGCGTTCTGTAATCCCCTTTACAAGCCAAAGGCACGGGCCTTTGGCTTTTTTCTCTAATCAAGCTTTATAAAACCGGCTGATAAGCATCGGTACGGCTGTTTCCACTCGCAAAATTCGCGGCCCAAACTGAAAGGTTTGGCAGCCCGCTTCTTCCATCATCGCTACTTCGTAATCTAAAAACCCGCCCTCGGGGCCAATCGCTAACAATGTGGGCTGACCATCGTGATTGGGGCAGGGCGGGTAATCTCCCGGATGAGCTAGGTAGGCTTTCTTGCCAGTGCACAAGCTCGGTAACTCATCTTCCACAAAAGGTTTAAAGCGCTGTTTAAAATATACCTGTGGCATTTGAGTATCGACCGCTTGCTCTAAACCCAAAACCAAATTCTGACGGATAGCCTCTGGCGTTAATTGAGGGCTGGACCAAAAACTCTTTTCCACCCGAGTGCTGGCAATTAAATAGATGTGTTTGACGCCCAAGCTTGCCACGGTCTGCAGGCTGCGTTTGAGCATTTGCGGGCGGGGTAGTGCCAGTATGAGCGTTAAATCGGTAGCCGGTGGTGACGATTGATCGCAATGAAAGGTGAGCTGAACTTGTTGGTGGTTTATGGCAGTTATTTCGCCTATGCCCATCAGCCCGTTGAGTAATCCCACGCGCACGCTCGAACCCACCGAAGCTTTGTGGATATTCAACAAATGCTGAGCGCGATAGTCATCAATAACAGCGGTATTCGAATCGGTAAGATCTTGGGGGTGCAGTAGGAGCAGGTTCATTCGGTGCGGGTCTTGGCAATAATGGCCTCCCCACCAGGACTCGAACCTGGATCTAGGGCTTAGGAGGCCCCCGTTCTATCCTGTTGAACTATAGGGAGTAATTAAATTATCTATATAAATCAGTAATTTACAAGCGAAGGTCGCAGGTTGATTTTTGACCTCCTCACTACCTCCGTAACATCTCCACAATTATGCCTCAGATCTTGGTATTTTAGCTACCTTGTCACGAGGGTTTACCAGCGCGTTTTGCACACGAGTACGGAAAACTTAGACCCGGTTTGGCAGACTCCGTGCAGTGACCGCCTTTGTTGTTCGCCTGGTCCTTCGCAGCTTCGTCCGTAAGCCCCTTGTGGCGGATTCAGCGAAGCGTCCAAGACCCTTTGGGGTAACCAGCCTCGACAACGGCCTCCGAAAATCGGCGACTAACATAAGAAACCGGAATAGGCTTGCCCCTGACGTTTTTTCGGCGGCCTGGCGCATATCCCCAAAGATAAGGGCAAATAATTTACTGCTCTTTTTTCAACTGCCTAAACTACAAAACCGTTTTGGCAAGCTCGCCGGTAACATCATCAATTCAGATTGATTCCTTGGTTTTATCTGCTTCATATTTGAGGCAGCCATCGCTATCAAAGTCGGAATCAAGCACCTCGAATGCGTCCGCCGGGCGCGACGACATGAATAGCATTAAATCAACTAAGTGCGACATGGGGGGGGCGCATTCTTCCCTGTAAAAATACTAGTCATTATTTTGGGGGTAATGGGCGCGTAGGCGTCATCAGTGATGTATTGAGCCCCAGTCTGCTCTCGTTATTGATAGGATAATTATTGTAAACAGACCCTAGTAATAGTGTTACTTACTCCTCATCCGAGAAGTCGGGCCCTACTTTTTTAGGGTCTCCCGCTATTATCCCTGATGGCTCATTTGGACACGATGTGCTAAGCGTTTTCTTCATTTGCGCACGTCTCTTTTGCAGGCGCTTTTCTGCTTCCTCAAGCTCTTTATTTAGCTTTTCCTTGAATTTATCATGCGCCCCGTGCATAGGGTCTTCTGCGTTTTCTTTGGTCATAGCCTCACCTGTTACTATGGCTTTGATTTTAAAACACCCTTTGGTGGCATTACAATTTTTCGAGACAAATCTAAATTTTTCCTGGCTGACTCAACAACTAGCTGAGACGGTGTTTTAGTTATGCTCGGAGTGTTTGAGTTTTCTGTCTTCTTGGCCATTATCGACTCCAATAAATCGCGTAAGGTAATGAGGCTGTTTTTTTGATCCTGGCTTATAGACAAAGCCGAGTTTGGAGTAGTAGTTTATTAGGCTGGCATTTGCTGGCTCGCTAATTCTAAGCTCGTCAGCCCCGATGCTTACTCCATAAGCTTCCGCGCACACTGTGGCTATTGGGGCAATTCTTCCAGCCAAAGGGTTTTCTTCTGTAGTGCCTTCGATTAGCTGAATTTTTAGTATCATTTTACTTTTAGATGGTACGCCAGCCGACAGTCCGCATAGTTGATCTTTATGCCAAATAGCAAGCTCAAACCTTGCCGGCACTTTGCGATAGGTTACCATAAATGCGCGCCAGTTCCATCCTCCATTGGGCGGTATTCTTCCGGCGCCAACCCATTGCTCGTGGGATCTTAAGGCTTTATCTGTAATGTCCGTAAGTTTCATATGAGGGATGGCAGCGTTTTCCATTACGCTGATTTGTGCCAATCTCCGAAGCATTTCATATCTTAAATTACTTTGAGCTTTACTCACGTCTTACCCTTTTTATTTAATAAGTTGGTGTCAGACAACTGGGCAAGTAAATCATGGTGGTTTTGACTAATAGTTGATTAATTTCTCATATTTAATTGGACTGTAATAACTACAGATGAACGATAATTTATTATCTTTTTATCTCCTATACTTAATATGCGCCCAGAAAATTATAATCGTGCTAACTTTTCTGCAGCCGCCTCTGTCAAAAAAGCGCTACGGTTTTTGGCTTTTCCCGACTTCACTAGATCATCAATCTTAGCGGTTATATTAATTGGCAGTGTAACGTTTTCCTTCTTTGTTTTGCCGCTAAAGCGAGAAATATCAACGTCAACATAGGCCCATTGTGCGCCCGCATAGCCTGGATCATCGACGAAGTTTTCCACGGTGGTGGCCACCGGTATATCTTGTCCATCCTCAAATAGAATGCTTAAGTGGCCGCCGATGGCCTCCTGTACTGCTTCGAACGCATCGTCGAGCGTATCCCCGGCCGAGAAGCACCCAGGAATATCGGGCACTGCTACGCCGTAGGCTGAGTCTTTGTCGTGATTAATTGCAATTGGGTATTTCATAGCGTTATCTAAGCAGAGAAAGCCGGGCTATAGTAGCCCAGCTTGTCGCCGTATTTGTTTGACCGTTCCCACCGGTAAATCCTTCTTAGGGTGGGGGATGGTTACTAATCCCGGCTTGGTTGGGTGTTTGAAGTGATGGTGACTGCCTGTAACTCGTACTTGCTCCCAGCCATCGGCCTCAATCTCCCGTATTAAATCTCTGCTTTTCACCTCCTTCCCCTTGTT
>CAYFFE010000060.1:0-22615 GCA_964342265.1 uncultured Cellvibrionaceae bacterium
TTTGGCTGGAAGCCTCGGTGCTGTTGATGGTGGCGTCATCAAAGCTAACCGATTGACCCGAAGGTGCGGTGGTATCCAGGGTTGCGGTATCGGTTACGGCGGTCGCCGCATTGCCCGCGGTGTCTGTGAGAATCACCGACAAGGTTAAGGTGCCATCGCCTAGCCCAGATAAATCCAAGCCGGTAATTTGATCGGTAGCCGTGGTTAACGTACCGGAGCCGGTCACGTTTGTTCCGCCGCCAGACGAGCTGACGGTGTAATCGTAAGTCGCACCCACCTCGCCACTGGCAAAGGTAAAGTTTTGGCTGCTGGCCTCGGTGCTGTTAATGGTGGCGTCATCGAAACTAACCGAATGGCCGCTAGGCGCGCTGGCATCCAGGGTTGCAGTATCCGTAACTGCCGTGGCAGTGTTGCCCGCTGTGTCGGTTAAGGTCACCGATAGCGTTAAGGTGCCGTCACCTAAACCGGATAAATCCAGCCCAGTGATTTGATCGGTCGCCGTGGTTAACGTACCGGAGCCGGTTACATTGGTACCACCGCCTGAAGAACTGATGGTGTAATCGTAGGTTGCGCCCACCTCACCTGCTGCAAAGGTAAAGCTCTGGCTGCCGGCCTCGATTCCGTTAATGGTTGCGTCATCGAAGCTAACCGATTGGCCCGAAGGCGCGGCGGTATCCAAGGTTGCGGTGTCGGTTACGGCGGTCGCCGTATTGCCCGCAGTATCGGTGAGGATTACTGACAGAGTTAAGGTGCCATCGCCCAACCCAGATAAATCCAAGCCGGTAATTTGATCCGTCGCCGTGGTTAACGTACCGGAACCGGTTACATCGGTGCCGCCGCCCGATGAGCTGACGGTGTAATCGTAGGTTGCGCCCACTTCACCACTGGCAAAGGTAAAGCTTTGGCTGGAAGCCTCGGTGCTGTTGATGGTGGCGTCATCAAAGCTAACCGATTGCCCCGAAGGTGCTGCGGTATCCAAGGTTGTGGTATCGGTTACGGCGGTGGCCGCATTGCCTGCGGTGTCGGTGAGAATCACTGACAAGGTTAAGGTTCCATCGCCTAGACCGGATAGATCCAAGCCGGTAATTTGATCCGTCGCCGTCGTCAAAGTACCGGAGCCGGTCACGTTTGTTCCGCCGCCTGAAGAGCTGATGGTGTAATCGTAAGTCGCGCCCACCTCACCACTGGCAAAGGTAAAGCTTTGGCTACCGGCCTCGGTGCTGTTGATGGTGTCGTCATCGAAGCTGACCGAATGACCGCTCGGCGCGCTGGCATCCAGGGTTGCCGTATCGGTTACCGCTGTGGCGATGTTGCCAGCGGTGTCGGTTAAGGTTACCGATAGCGTAAGGGTGCCATCACCCAAGCCGGATAAATCCAGCCCAGTGATTTGATCCGTTGCCGTGGTTAACGTACCGGAGCCGGTCACATTGGTACCACCGCCGGAGGAGCTAATGGTGAAGTTGTAGGTGGAACCAATTTCGCCACCGGCAAATGTAAAGCTCTGGCTGGAAGCCTCGGTACTGTTAATAGAGGCGTCATCGAAGCTAACCGATTGACCCGAAGGCGCGGCGGTATCCAAGGTGGCAGTATCGGTTACCGCTGTGGCGGCATTGCCTGCGGTATCGGTGAGAACCACCGAAAGGGTTAAGGTGCCATCGCTCAAGCCGGATAAATCCAGCCCCGTAATTTGGTCGGTTGCCGTCGTCAAGGTACCGGAACCGGTTACATTGGTACCGCCGCCCGATGAGCTGACGGTGTAGTCGTAGGTTGCACCCACCTCGCCTGCTGCAAAGGTAAAGCTTTGGCTGGAAGCCTCGGTGCTGTTGATGGTGGCATCATCAAAGCTAACCGATTGCCCCGAAGGAGCGGCGGTATCCAAGGTTGCCGTATCGGTTACGGCGGTGGCCGCATTGCCTGAAGTGTCGGTGAGAATCACCGACAAGGTTAAGGTGCCATCGCCTAACCCGGATAAATCCAAGCCAGTAATTTGATCTGTCGCCGTCGTCAGAGTACCGGAACCCGTAACATCGGTTCCGCCGCCCGACGAGCTAACGGTGTAGTCGTAAGTCGCGCCCACCTCGCCACTGGCAAAGGTAAAGCTTTGGCTGGAAGCCTCGGTGCTGTTGATGGTGGCGTCGTCAAAGCTGACCGAATGACCGCTCGGTGCGCTGGCATCCAGGGTTGCAGTATCCGTAACTGCCGTGGCGGTGTTGCCCGCGGTGTCGGTTAAAGTCACCGATAGCGTTAAGGTGCCATCACCTAAGCCGGATAAATCCAAGCCAGTGATTTGATCGGTCGCGGTGGCCAAGGTACCGGAACCAGTTACGTTGGTGCCGCCGCCGGAGGAGCTAATGGTGTAGTTGTAGGTGGAACCAATCTCACCACCGGCAAACGTAAAGTTCTGGCTGGAAGCCTCGGTGCCGTTGATGTCGCTGTCATCAAAGCTAACCGCCTGGCCCGAAGGCGCAGCGGTATCGATGGTAAAGCTGGTGATGCTTAAGGCACTGCTGGCGTTGCCCGCGCTGTCGGTAACGGTAGCGGTGCAATCAGAGTAAGTACCGTCGGCCAGCGCTGTGGTGTTATCAGTTTGCGTTAGAGCGATGGTGTTATTGCCCGAACTGACTGCGCCTTCCTCGCCACTGCCACAGCTACCACCCACAGCGAGCGTACCCGCCTCGCTGGTGGAGAAGGTGTAATTGGGCGTGCTGTTGTTGCCGGGTGTGGTTACTACGGTGACTTCTGAAAGCGTTGGTGCCACCGCATCCACCAATACAGCAGCCAGTGAGCCGACGCTATTTAGCGTTGTGTTGATGTCGTTGCCGGCGGAATCCTGCAAAGTGCCAGAATTAGGATCGATCGTCGCGCCGAGGGCAATACCGTCGCTGTCTTCATCGCCAGAAACCACAGTGTGGCGGAAGACTAGCGCACTGGTGCCGCTGCCAGAGACATAACTGGCCGTGCGTGCGGTGCTGCCCACCGTTACATTCAATAGTGGCGTACCACCGCCGGTATTAACCGTAACGGCTTCATCAAAATTCACCGTAAAGTCTAGATTTTCGCCCGTCATGTAGGTGGCGTTGGCCGGTACACTTACGGAACTAACCTCGGGAGCTGCATCGTCGGTGATTACGGTTCCTGTGCCATTCGTCACTGCACTGGTGCTGCCCATTTGTGTGCCAGTGCTGCCTACCGTGAAGTCCGTATCGCCATCCACACTCAAAATAACCGTGTTGGCGTGCGTTAATCCGCTGGTAGAGTTGTAATAGCCATTAATGGTGTAAGTTTCGTTAGCGCCATCTGCAACGGAAATACTCAAACCACTGAACGTAAGGGTATCGGCACCTGCGTTATACACCCCGGTAACGTTGCTGGCATCGTTTCCGTTCAAACGCCACGTAATATTTCCTCGTTCGGTATCGCTGCTGCTGCCAGAAACATCCAGAGTAATCGCCGAGACCGTTAACGCCAGCCCATCGGCTGTTGCGCCATCACTGATGGTAAAGTCGAATAGATCAACCGCCTCGCCTACCGTATCTTCCGAATAATTGAGAGCAACCGGCTCGCTCACGCCCGAACCAGCCGTTACATTGCCGTCGTTATCGGGCACTAATCCGGTTAACTGACTGCTATCAGCGGTGGTTAGCCCGCCAGAACTGGCTTGCAGATTAAACGTTTCGGACGACCCGCCCGAGGCGGTGTAGGTGATATTAAGCCCGGTAAATGTCGATACCCCCGAACTCGGCGTGATCGACACCGTGGCACCATTGCCATCGGTATCGCCAGTGCCTGATAGCGCCGCAGCACCGGCACCGTTGACTTCGGAGAGAGTAATATCCGTGCTGTAGCCGGTATCTACCACGCCGCTGGCATCTACCGCTTCAACCACCGGCACGGTGCTAAACGCGGTGGACTGGCCGCTGGAGACGAGCAGTGGCGAGGGTTCGGTATTAAAATTCAGCGCTGTGGCGACCACGTCGGCGGTTACGCTATTGGCGTCGGTGGTGGGCAGATCGCTGTCCATGGCATCTTGATCATTGGCGGTGAGCGTAAAGCCCTGCTGATCCGCTGTGGCGGTATAGGTGAGCGAACCAAAAGTGGCAACGCCGCTCACTGCGCTGGCCGTGCCGTTGACGAGCGAGCCCGCGCTGGCCTCGGTAACGGTAATGGTTTCGCTAAAATCTACGTCGGTATTGCCAAACGCATCCTGTGCAGTAACTACCGGCTGAGTAGTTAAAGCACTGCCCGATACCGACCCGGCCGGCTGGGTAGTAAAGGCCAAAGCGGTGGCAACAACATCCACGGTGGTACCCGCGCCGTTAGTTACGGCAGTGGTGGCACCCATACTCGTGCCAGAGGCCGAGGTGGTCACATCGGTGTCGCCGTCCACACTCAAAATAAACGTTAGGTCTTCGGTTAGGCCGGTATTGTCGTTGTAATAGGCATTAATCGTGTAGGTTTCATTGCCTCCTTCGGCAACCGAGATACTCAAGCCACTGAAGGTAATAGTATTCGCCGCGTATACACCGGTTACGTTGCTGGCATCGGCACCGTCTATTCGCCAGGTAACCTGGCCGCGTTCGGTATCGGTGGACGTGCCGCTCACGTTTACCACAATCTGGCTGATCTCCATAGGCAGGCCATCACCACCGCCGCCATCGCTTAAGGTAAAGTCGAAAATATCAACCGCCTCGCCCACGGTATCTGCGGTGGTATCCAGCCCCACCGGTTCGGTTACGGTCGCCGAGGCCGTTAAATCGCCGTCGGTATCGGGGTTGGAGATGGTGGCTTGAATATCAAAGTTGTAGGGGTTCTCGTCGCTGTCGTCGTTGGCAATGGAAATCGTAGCGCTTTGCACGCCTACCGTGGTGGGATCTAGGGTAACTTGAAAAGTGGTACTACTCGCCGCAGACACCGGATCGGAGCCGGGCTGTGCACTGATCGAAAAATCACCGGAACCCGAGATCGCCACATTGGGCGTATCGGTTAAATCCAACGCACCGGTTCCGGTGTTTTGAATGGTAAAGGTGCGCGTTAAATTGGAGCCACCGACAATGTGCGAACCAAAATCGGTGTCATCCGTAGCGCTGGGCGTTGTGTCGCCATCGGCAATGCTAACGGCATTGCCCTGCAGATTAATTTCCGGCGAAGATGTGGTTGTAATGTTCACCAGACTAGGACTGAGCTGTAAATTGGGGGTGCCTTCGTCGTCTTGCGCAACTACATACACATCGTAAGCGGTACCTGCGGTTAATCCCGTGAGGGTGATCGTGCCCGAAAACCCACCACCGGACAGCGAAACACTGCTACTGGCAATGGCCGCGCCACTGCTACTGTTTTGCCCAGATCGCACCTGAATTGAGCTTGGTGCACCGTCGCCATCGGCTACCACCACCGCGAAAGCGGTGCCGGCCTCGTCAATATCAACATCAATAACAACTTGCGTATCGTTTACGGAGTTTTGCGAGGGGGTGGAGCTTTGAAAATTCGGCGGTGTGGAATCACCAGCAAAGTTACAATCGGCATCGGTGGTACACATTTGTGACGGCGCACTAGAGCAGTAGGAGAAAAAACCACCGGTGAAGTAACAACTACCATTGGCGCGAGTTTTTCCTAAAAGCTCTGGATTGCGCGAGCGGCTAATAAAATTAGGGTTTGCTTTAGCTGTGTTTAAATCGCCGGATAAAAAACTCTGACGCTGACGATTGGTTTGTTTTAGCTGCTTTAAAAACTGCTGCAGTTCGGCATTTTTTTGCGCGTCATGAGTATTGTGCGAGTCTGTTGATTGCGCGTTAGATTCAGCCTTCACCGTTGAATTATCGGCTGAGGTAGCACTCTCGCTGGTTGATGTTGGCACGCTAAAACCATTAAAAACCGATTGACCGTTCGAGGCCGCAACCTGCTCTTGGGAGGACTGAATCCATTGGCCACTGCGCATTCTTGATCGAGAACCACTACCAGAAGCGGCAGTACATTGCCCGCCAGCCATCGCCAACGCCATTACCGGTAGTGCTTTACCCAACCCCGATGCCCAGTTTATTTTTTTGCTGTTTTTATTCATGCCTAACTCAATCAGTTTTTGATAATAAAAAGGCGCGCGCCAACCTAACAACTAAAACGCATAGCTCTATGCATCCAGTGTAGAAGGCAACAGAAAGAAGACCAGCCAAGAAGAAATAAAAAGCGACGAATTAAAAATTATCGGAGAACACAAATGAAAAACAACATTGAGTAAAAACACAAAGTAGGAAGAAACAACGGATAGCAATTTAAAAAAACAGCCATTATTCCAAAAATCAATTTTTTAATAAAAGTCTATTACCATTTTTAAAACCCGGATCTTATTTGGGAAAATGATAAAACCGTTCTATTTTTTCATCTTGCCATTCTATTATCTGCGGAAATCGACTCTGTGGAACAATACCCACATCGTAAACCTGATTAATATCACCCTCAAAACTCAAATAAGAAACCACGTCGCCGCTGTCGATATCCAATACCCAAACGCCACTGTAGGTTTCATCAAACTCCAAACTCAATGGCGGCCGATTAGCCACATTGGAATAGCGCACCTTAGAAAGACCCACAAACAATAAATTGCCATAAAAAGCCATCCCCCGAGTAAAACCTTGCAATTTTGCCAATAATTTTTTCTCATGGGTTTCTGGGTTTAACTGCCAAATTAAGCCAAAACCGGATTCGCACACATATACCTTACCGCGATAATATCGCGGGGAATGGGGCATCCATAAATCCGACAACAACAATTCATCGGTATCAATATCGACTAAAGTGCCTACTTTTCCCGCGTTTTCGCGCCAAGCGCCCGCACTGTTTTGTTGGTTAAACGTGGTTATGTATTTGGGCCGGCCCTCTTTCATGGCCATACCATTTAAATGGCAGCGATCCTCCGGCACCAATTCACTAATCCAATCGGGTTGCCAACGCGGAATAAAATTGTAATTGGCATCCAAGGTACACAAACAAGAAAATGTAGAATTTACCGCCCACAAGCCCTCTTCGCCCCAGGCAATATCGTGAATATTAATCATACCCGTTACGTGGGATGCCCTTGGCAAATAGCAGGCATCGACTTTTTGGCTATCGTCGATTTGTTGGCACACGGTGTCGTCCCGGCGAAAATCCAACACCTGCGCCCAAATACCCAGCGTTAAGCGATGCTGATCCACCGTTAAGCCCATGGGTCGAGGGCAGGCCATAAAATGGGTATCCAGTTGCCCCTGATGACTGCGCACGGTTATCACCCGCCCTGCTTGGTAAGAGGTAAGTACCAAACTGATGTTTAAATATTCCAATAATTGCGGTAGCGCATCGTCGTAGCTGGTGGTGCAATCTAATTCGCGTTGAGCTGATTCATTTTTCGCTGATTCATCTCGCGGCGTGTTTGAATTTTCTTCTTGTTTTTTTTCTGTATCGGGATTGCTATTATTTGCCACCGTGCCCCCATTGACTGTAACAAGTAGATTATTGCGTTGATTTTCCAGAAATCGTTATTAGGTGTTATTTTTTGTATTTATTTTTCTTTTCATTAAGCGCTATAAATGCCTGTTGTGCGTTTAGAAAACCAAAACCCGACACGTTAGGTAAGGGTTGGCTGGATTGTTTGAGTATGGATTTTATATCGTACAAGGTTAGGTTTGGTGCCTCGCTGATCATTAAGGCAATAATCCCCGCAACAACCGGCGCAGCCGAAGACGATCCACCCAAGTAACTGATTTTTTGATAATCCCGGGCATCGGTGGTTGGCAACAACGTTGGCCCAGCAATATCTATTGTTGCGCCATGATTGGTGTTTACCCGGTATTGTTTATCCACGCCGGCAACGGCTATAACAGCTTCCAGAGTTTCCAGTCGATTAGGTTCATTTAACACGTCTTCTCGATTACCTACCGCAAAAACAATGGCCGTACCTTTTGTTTCTCGGCCATAATGAGCGATGGCGTTAACCGAATCGGCAATGGGCTCTAATAACAGAGGTAAACCCCAGCTGCAGTTAATCACATCGGCGTTGGCCAAATACGCCAAATAAAACGCAAGTATAATTTCCGACGACCAATTATACACATTGCGAATGGCAATAACCGACGCCTGCGGCGTTAAACCCTGTAGATTTTTATCGGGCCAGTTGGCAAAGAGCAATCCAGCAACCATAGTGCCGTGTTTTTCGCCAGAAATGCGTGGCAGAATTTGCCGGCTGCGCGAATGGGTATCGAACTGGAACACGGGAGTTACATGGTTAAATGCTGGGTGAGAAAAATTAAAGCCGTCATCAATAATCGCAATTCGAGCATTGGCTTTTAATTGACCAGGTACAAAATTTATCGCCGATTGCCAATCTTGCCAAACATGGCTCGGCACTGATTTTGGTTGGTCAACAACTGAATCATTGCTGGTAAAACGTCTTGCTAAAGACCATCGACGATTAAAATTATCAATTTGCAACATATCGGGCTGAGCGTAAATAACATCGGGCCTTTGAGCGATATCCGTCGCAAATTGAATGGTGTTAGAGTGATTTAAAGTCAGTAGATAAATACAAAAGGTAGGAAACTTAGCCAGCAACTCACCAGACTCAACACCGTTTAGGGAAAATAGCGTATCCGCGATTTTGTTACTGGCCACCTTAACCAACACCCTATTATTGGTAGCTAACAGAACATCGGACTGGGTGCTATAAAAAGAATATTCAGGGTTTAAAATGACATCGTTACTTATCGAGGATGCATCTATCGCTTTAAGAGCTAGTGGCTCACCAAAATTTACAACATTTTGCGCCCACACAACACAAGGAAGACACACAAAAAAAGCCAGCGAAAAGCGACACATGGTCTAGAATCTTTTACCCCATAGGCAAACTTTGAAAATTAACACTTAACGCTTCAAAGCAAATAAACTCGAAAATACAGACATAACAATTAACTCCCCCAAACACCACACAAACAAAATTCACTTAAACAAAAGGTTCCTAAACAAAAGATCCCTAAACAAAAGACTTTTGGCATTTAAACCTGCTCAGGAAGTTTAGCACAGCATAAATAATCTGCACTTTATATAGAACCTTTGATTAACTCATCCTTGAGTTAATCAAAGGTTCCTATAAAAAAAGCGGCCGATATGTTCCTATCGACCGCCTTGATTTTAAAGCATTTTTAACCAACACGGTGCCAACTAACTTCGCGAAGGGAATAAACCCAATAGTGCAATACAAAAACTAACCACGGTAAACGGTTGTTGATTTTCGTGCGAATGAGTAGCACCGGCATCCGCTAAAGTGGTGGAGGACAAACTGGTAGGCTGATTAATATTGGGGTTTAAAAAACGCAAACGTACACCTGCGTTTACATCAATAGCCAAAAAAGCATTGGCGCTTGGCCCTGGCTGGTTAGCAATTTGCGTTAGACCATACACAGAGTGATTATGCTGAGGCATTTCACTGGGGATTATTGTGACCTTATCTACTCCACCTTGTTCGCCAACCCGGTAATCGCTGAGCCCCGGGCCTCGGCCAGAATGCATGGGTACGCGAGCACGCAAATCGGGTAAGCCCACGGTAGTCCGGCCGTCGCCTCCGTACAAAGTACCGATCAATGCAAACAACGCAGAATTTTGTGCAATTGGCAGATCCTGCCCATCGCAATAGCTCCAACCTCGCGGTGCAAAATTGTTGGCAAACATGCGCACTTCGGCAATAAATGGTTCAGACATGTTAGGCTCCTTTAGCTACGCTGTGGGTAAATGCCCGCGAGGGACATGATAAAATTCATACACAGGTACGGCATCATGTTGTAATGCGACTGTGATCCGCCGGTATCCATTACGCTGTCGGCATTCATTGCACCGATATTTTGGGTGTCGGAACCTTCGTAATAAATGTCGTCGTCGGTTGCTACCGTTCCCAATACCATGTTGGTGGGATCTTGTGCGGATACACCACCGGTACTAGCGCGAAAGCCGTGGCTGTGCGATGGAATTTGAGCCGTGGTTAAAGTTACCTCCTCAGCACCGTAACGCTGTCCAATAGGGCGCGGTGTTAGTCCCGGGCCATTGCCAAAGTGCACCGGCGCGCGACCGCGCATTTCGGGCAACCCAAAGCTCGATCGCCCATCGCCACCGTAGTTGGTACCGATTAACGAAAACAACGCATCGTTTTGCGAAATTGCTAATAATTGACCATCGCAAAAAGCCCAATGCAGCGGCGCGTAAGTGCCCGCAAAAATTCGTATTTCTCCAATATATGGATCTGCCATAATTGCCCCCTAGTCTCTGGAAGGAAAAACGCCCGTAAGAGCGATGCAAAAGCAAATGACCGCCGAGGGCTGTAAATTACTGTGAGATTGACCACCACCGGTAGATGACACCGTTGCTGAGTTAATTTCCACCAAATCGGTGGCGCTGCGATAGGCGGGCTCGTCGGATTGATCTTGATCGTTAATACTTTTTGCAAAAAAAGCATCGTTATACTGAGCATTGCGAACCGCATCTTCTGAGGTTGCTCTCACCGTGTGTGAGTGGCTGGGAAGTTCTGAACTCACCAACGTTACGTTTTCGAAACCGCCCTTTAGGCCACGCGGGTACGCGCCAAAATCTGTATGCATTGGTACTCTGCCCCGTAACTCGGGCAAACCAAAGGTAGTTCGACCATCACCGCCGTAGGCGGTACCAATTAAAGCGTACAATGCGGTGTTTTCACTAATCGGCATAATTTGGCCATCGCACAGCGCCCATTGCCTCGGTGCCCAGTTAAAGCCGTACATTTTTATCTCGCTGATAAACGGTTCCGCCATAATTTTTTCCTCAACAAGCTGGTATGTTTGAGCAATAAAACAACTGCTCAGGCTAATTTTTTGTTGCTATTTACGTTTTCGATTAACGATAATTTCGTAATTGGTCTCACTTTTTGGTGAAATAAATAAATCCAAAGAGCCAAACGTATCGTGCGATATGGTGTAGGTCCCCTGTGCCAACACAAAAGACCCATCGCTTTGTAAATCCACATAAAATGACTCCCATTCCTCGCCATTTAACGGGCATTCGCCAGCGCCTTTAACCGTGAGGGATACCTCTTCGCCTTCTGCCGTTTTCAAAGAAACCGGCTGACCCACTAACTGACTTAACTGGTCTTGATTAAACCGAGACATTGCGACCTCTGCTATTTTTTTGTTCTCTTAGACTGTAGATTATTTTTCATAACCCCTTACACTTTAACCAACATAAACTCATTGCACCGACAAAATCCATCAAACATATTCCATCAATACTATGCCCACAACCTACTCCACCATCAGCAAACTGAACAAACAAAACCATTTAAAAAGCATTACAATGTTTTTAGCCGCCATTAAAATAGAGTTCCGATTTGTTAATATTCACCACAGCACTTTTTTACCCGGCTTACTGATTGATCATGGCCATTTATTAATTGATACGAACAAACTAAAACACCCAGGTGATATTCTTCATGAGGCCGGGCATATTGCAGCAATGCCCACCAACCAACGAGCCACACTGTGCGACAATGTAGAGCTTTACGGCCAAGGCCCTGCGGAAGAAATGGCAGCTATTGCTTGGTCTTGGGCGGCTTGTTGTGCCATTAATCTCCCAGCGCGCGAATTATTTCATGCCAAGGGTTATCGAGGTGCATCCGACAACTACCTTCACGCGTTTGAAAACAACGGCGGATTTGGCTATCCCATGCTAATTTACTGGGGATTAGCAGAAGATCCTCAGCAACCGAATGGGTACCCTAAAATGAAGCATTGGTTGCGCCAATAACCCTGTTATTAAACGCTGATTTTTTGTGCCGCCGGATACCACACCATAAATTCGTAAGGCGGCTGCACGTCCTCTACAACAAAACCCATTGCCAAATAAAAGTTTTTAGCTTGCCAATTACCCGAAAAAACCGACAGCGTTAATGGCGTTGCCACCTGAGTAGCCGCATTTTGCAAACAGCGAATAATTTCTTCACCCAACCCTTTACCACGAGCCTCGCGAATAAAGGCAATTTCAATTACACGTACTTCGTTGTGGCCAAAGTCCACCGTAACTTTGCCGATAGCTTGCTGATGTTTTTCCACAATAAAATACATGGCATTGGGAAATTGATTACCATAGCCCTCTGTTTGAGCACGATACTGTTGTTGAATTAACCCTTCGATAAAATCCGGATGTTCGTCGATTAGGGTTAAGTCATCGCGCGTGCTGGCGTGCAGTTTTTCGAGAAATATTCGATCGTGATCACCGGCTGGCCGAATAACCAACGCTTGGTTGTTGGGAGACAATTTCATATTTTTGGTCTTTTTATAATAATGAGTGACTTTTTATTATTTGATAAATATGGAGCAACAAAAACTATGTGATTAACAATAATATGTAAGTCAAACTAAGCCTTTAGCTTTGAGATCATATTCTGGCAACTGGAAAAATCAGACAATACTATATCTCTATAATTTATAACCACTATAGTTGTACCCTTAAAAGCTCGCCAGAACAGCCCAGCGTTCACTTATAATTTTTCAACCTTAGTGAATGCTTTAGAAATGAGGTAAGTTAATTTTCATTGAGAACGGTTAGCAACATTCACGTGCATCCTTTTTTTTGTCGCCAATAGCGCTAAAATTCGCCTCATACCAGCGAATTTGGCCACCCTGTTGAGTGTGTCAGGTGAACGCGTTTTCAGGAGCATTTCCATCGGCGCTTTGATCCAAAACTCATTAACAAATGTTAATGAGCTACAATGCATTCCCCCGTATATTGCGCTCAAATTAACATTGATTGGGAGATAACAATGCCAGCCCACCACTACCCGCACCTGTTTCAGCCGTTGGACCTAGGGTTCACCACACTCAAAAACCGGATCATTATGGGCTCTATGCACACCGGTCTGGAGGAGGAAGCCAACGGCATTGAACGCATGGCCGCTTACTTTGCCGAACGCGCGGCCGGCGGTGTGAGCTTAATTGTTACCGGCGGAATCGGCCCTAACGCCGAAGGTGCCACCCACCCCGAAACCAATCTCATTACCGATGAACAAAGCGCACTGCGCCACCGCTTGATTACCGACGCAGTGCACAAAGAAGATGGCAAGATCTGTATGCAAATTCTGCATACCGGCCGCTACGCCTACAGCCCCAATTTGGTTGCCCCCTCTTCCATACGCGCGCCCATCAACCCTTACGAACCCAACGAATTGGACGAAGCCGGCATCGAAAAGCAAATTGCCGACTTTGTACAATTGGCCAAGTACGCGCAAATCGCCGGTTACGACGGTGTTGAAGTCATGGGCTCCGAGGGATATTTCATTAACCAATTCCTCTGCCAGCGCACCAACCAACGAGACGATCGCTGGGGTGGCGAATACGAAAACCGTATGCGTTTGGCCATTGAGATTGTAAGTCGCGTGCGCGAAGCCGTTGGGGAAAACTTTATTATAATTTATCGACTGTCCATGCTCGATTTAGTGGAAGGCGGCAGCACCTTTGAAGAAGCGCTTGAGTTGGGTAAAGCCATCGCCAACGCTGGTGCCACCATCATCAACAGCGGCATTGGCTGGCACGAAGCGCGAATTCCCACCATTGTTACCAAAGTGCCCCGCGCCGCATTTACTTGGGTCACGGCCAAGTACAAAGCCGAATTGCCTATTCCGTTGATCACCTCCAACCGCATCAATACGCCCGAAAAAGCCGAAGAAGTATTGGCCCGAGGCGATGCCGACATGGTATCCATGGCTCGCCCCTTCTTGGCCGATCCGCTGTTCGTGCAAAAAGCCGAGGAAGGCCGCGCGGATGAAATCAACACCTGCATCGGCTGTAACCAGGCCTGTTTGGATCACACCTTCAGCTTTAAACTCACCAGCTGCTTGGTAAACCCGCGCGCCTGCCACGAAACCGAGTTGGTGATGACGCCCGCGGCTCAGCCTAAAAAGCTTGCTGTGGTTGGTGCAGGTCCCGCCGGATTAGCGTTTGCCGTCACCGCCGCCGAGCGCGGTCATCAGGTTACCTTGTTTGATAGCGCCTCGGAGATTGGTGGCCAATTTAACATTGCCAAGCAAATCCCCGGCAAAGAAGAGTTTTACGAAACCATTCGCTACTTTAATAAGCAAATCGAAAAACAAGGTGTGCAGCTAAAACTGGGCACACGGGTAAGCGCCGACGACCTCAACCAAGGCGACTTCGACGAAGTGATTCTGGCCACTGGTATTAGTCCGCGTACGCCAGAGATCGAAGGCGTCGAGCACTCTAAAGTGCTGAGCTATATCGACGTGTTAAGAGACAAAAAACCCGTGGGTAAGCGCGTAGCCATTATCGGTGCTGGCGGTATTGGCTTTGATACCGCCGAATACCTCGCCCACGATGGCGAATCCACCAGCCAAAACATTCCCGCCTTTATGAAAAAATGGGGCGTGGATATGACCCTCACCGCCCGAGGCGGCGTGGAAGGCATGGAGCAAAATATCGAACCGGCCGCGCGAGAAATTTATTTACTGCAGCGTAAAACCAGCAAAGTGGGCGCGAATTTGGGCAAAACCAGCGGCTGGATTCACCGCACAGAGCTAAAAAGCAAAGGCATTCGCATGGTGCCTGGCTGCCAATATCTAAAAATCGACGACAGCGGCATTACTGTGGAAATTAACGGCGAAGCTCAAGTGTTGGACGTGGATAACGTTATTATTTGCGCGGGCCAAGATCCAATGCGTGAGTTGCAAAATGGCTTGGATAAACCCAATCACCTAATTGGTGGGGCCGATGTGGCCGCCGAATTAGACGCAAAACGAGCCATCGATCAAGGCTACAGATTGGCACTCGAACTTTAGTCGAGCCTCTAACTCTAACCGTTAATCCTGGGCAAGACGCTTGCGCAATCGAGACAGATTAACAGGCGTCATGCGCAGAAACGAGGCGATGTGATACTGAGCAACGCGATCAATTAAATGCGGATACTCTCGGCAGAACCATTGGTAGCGTTGCTCGCCATTACACAAAATACGCTTGGCATCCCGTTTAGCATTGTGCAAAAACAGCGACTGCAAAAGCTCTACCTGAAATTTTAAAAGTTTAGGCTGCCGATTTGATAATTCGGTAAATTGTTTGTGGTTGATGGTTACAAGCCGGGTGTCTTCCAGTGCCTGAACGTAAAACGGGCACGGCGAATCACTCACAAACGCGCTGATCGGCCCCAGTAATCGATCTCGCTCGTAAAAGCCTTCAATCACCTCTTTGCCCTCCTCGTTAACGTAATACAAGCGCAGTAAGCCACTCGTAATAAAGGCAAAGTCGTGGCAGTAGTCGCCCGCGCGAAACCAATGGTCCGATTCTTTTAAATCCAAAAGGCTAATGTGGGCGCTCAGTTCGGGCCACTGGGATAAGTCGATGGCGAACTGCTCCATTAACACGGAGTTCATGTAGTGGATTGGATCGGAAATTGTAGCTTGCTTCATACGGATGTTGAATTCGCGAAAATTCGGTTATCAGTTATCGTTCGAAAACCGCAGCCTTTTGAGAAAATGTTTTCCAAAGCAGGCAACTCGGCGGCCATTGAAAGGCTATGGTAACATTGCCCACCGCATTGAGGAGCAATCAATAAACGCGCGCCTGATTTAGGGCTTTGTAAACAACCAGTTACACCTCTAGAGTACATTAATCGCCAACGCTCACTTGAAGTAAACTATGGACAATCCCAGCCAAACCACTCACCCGTTCGACCTTGCCGTTACATTACAGCCTCAAAACAACGCCTATAGAGCCGAATTAACACCGGCTTACCACAACATGGTTGGCCCTTTTGGCGGAATTACCGCAGCCATTGTTTTAAACTCGGTATTGCAACACCCAGAGGCCCTAGGCACGCCCGTGGCCTTTACCGTTAATTATTTGGGGCCGATGGATCAATCTGCCGCGATTGAATTAAAACCTGAGTTGGTACGCGCGAATCGCTCCAACCAACATTGGCGAATCGATCTTATTCAGGAAGATCAAATCCTGTGCAACGCCACACTGATTTTAGCCAAAGGCCATCAAGCCTGGGAAAATCAAGAAGTACAAGCCCCAAACGTAACCCCCTTTGAGCAACTGCCACGGGTTGTTGAAGAATCGTTTCCGCCCTGGATAAAACAGTACGATATTCGCGTGGCAAGCGGCAGCCCTTTTCCCGATACGCCCCACAACCCCGATAAACCCTCCGAAACGCTGGTGTGGATGTGCGATAAACCGGCCCGAAAGCTGGACTTTTGCTCCCTCACTGCCTTGTGCGATGCCTTCTTTCCCAGACTTTATGTACGACTCAAAAAACGCTCGCCCATTGGCACTGTATCGCTAACGATTCACTTTCACGTGGACGATAAACAATTACAATTACTGGATTCGCCGTTGGTATTGGGTCACGCGCGAGCCTCAGCTTTTCAACGCGGCTATTTTGATCAAACCGCCGAGGTCTATTCACAATCAGGTAAACTCCTGGCCACCACCAGCCAAATCGTTTACTACAAAGATTAATACCAAAGCTGTACGGCCGAGTTGCCCATGACGTTAGCCTCTACTTTTATAAGCACTGTTGAATGTATTAAACCCTGGCCAGAGTTTGCAGAAATTGCCCAGTGCGAATTCGATATCAACGCGTATAACGACGGGCTTTTTGCTGAGCACGAATTTGATTTTCCCAACGCCCTTGCGCGTGCGGTACCCAAGCGTAAATCTGAGTATTTGGCTGGGCGTATTTGTGCTAGTAAATTGATGCATCAGCGTAATATGGCGGGCCCAATAAATACTGGGCCCAACCGAGAGCCCGTTTTTCCCTCCCCTCACATCGTGGGCACTATTACACACACCAATTTAGCCGATAATCGTAATTTGGCCATGGCGGCGATTGCCGACGCAAAAGATTTTTACGGTATAGGCTTGGACGTTGAGGGATTTATCAACACAGAGACCTACGCCAACATAAAAGATAAAATAATTAATCCAACAGAAGAAACACTCATCGAGCGATTGGAAATACCCAACAACCAAGCATTTACGATAATTTTTTCAGTTAAAGAGAGTTTTTATAAGGCAGGATTTGCGTTGGTTAAACGCTTTTTTGGCTTTTCAGCAATAGAAATTACCCAAATTGATATTGCCAAACAACTGATTCATTTTCGGATTATTGAAACACTCAACCCAATCATTAATAGCCGCGACAATCATCAAGCGCGTTTTTTGATGACCGACAACTGCGTGTTAACAGCGGCCGCTATAGCACGCTAAATACACAAACCTTTCACTCAATAGCGCTCTATTAGCGACAAATAGCGCGACTCCAATTTATTGTATTCCTCACGAAGTTTTTCCAATTCTTCTTTTTGCTCGCTGGCACTGTCTTCTTTTCGTTTAAACTCGTTAATTTCCTCTTGTAAACTGTCGCACAGAGAACGCAATTCGTGATTTTCCGTTCTTAACGAGACTTCTTCTTGAGCAATTTCTATAAATTGTTGTTTAATATCCATATAGTCTTGCTTGACTTTCTCTAACTCGCTCGATTTACCTTGCAGGCCTGATTTTATTTGTACCAAATCATCGGCTACGGATTTATCCACGATCGGCGCTACTAACTCGTACAGCTGATCTCGCTCGCTCTCTAATTCTTCTTTGTCTTCTAAAGACTGCTGATAATCAGATTCCGAGACCTTTCCACTCCCGCCTTCTAACTCTAAATAGTAACCTTCCAGCATATCGCATTCAGCTTGCTTCAGCGCCAAAGCCTCGGCGTTGTCTTTTAACTGTTGTTTTAATTGTTCCAGCTCTTGTTTTTTCTCATCGCTGAGATCATCGTTAACGCTGGCCAGCGCTAAACTTTTAGCCGCCAAATCTTCGTACTGTTTGCCGATAATCTCACATTCCTGACGCAAGCGTTTTACCTCAGCATCGCGTTGATGTAGCTTACTGCTTAAATCTTCAATTTCCTTAATACGGACGGTACCGAATTTATTGGTGGGACGATCCCATTTCAGAGTACTTATTTCCTCGTCTTTGTCGTGCAATGCAGCTTTTAACCGAGATTCGCGAGACTCCAACTCTTTAACTTCCTCCCTAAAGCGCCGTAACTCCTCCACTTCTTTTTCTGCCAAAGCGCGCTGACGTTTAGTATGGGCCAGTTTCTTTTCTAGATCGTTATTGATGGATTCAAGCCGCAATACCGACTCGTATAAATCGCCACCTAAGTTGTCGAGATGCTCGTTTTCTTTACGGGCTTTGTCCAATTGACCTTTTAAGTCAGAGATGGCACTCGACTGAGCAGAAACCGATTCTTCGATTTCGGTCTGATCTTTAACTTGTTGCTTATTTGCAGAAAACTGCTTTTCCTCCATTTTGAAGTAAAGCTTTCTAAATTTTTCCAAATTATTAATGCGTTCGCGCAATTGTCTAACGGTCCTTTCACTGCCGGAATTGGCGCTTTTGGGAGTGGGTTTTCGAGCATTTTCGGCGGCAGAGAGCCAACGCTCTAGCTCAATGATGCGCTGATGGTATTGCGAGAGTTTGTCTTTATTGTCGTGCAACTGCTCTTTGTAACGCCGTATTCGGTGGCGGAGAATGAGCAACCACACAGCTAATACCACTACGCAAAGGAACAGCGCTTCGGCAACGATTACTGCGATGGCTAAATTACTCATTTATTATAACCAAGCTCCTTATAGGCGATATCGAAATAACACCTGAAAAAGAAACTTTAAATTTCACATCTGGCGGCTTAGCCATCTTAAATAGTGTCCTATTTATTTGTCGGTTTGTCCCGGTCGTATCTAAAATATAGCTAATTGAGAGAAAAACTAACAACTCGGGCTAGCTGGCTTTTTTTATGAGACTTTTGATTGTCGACGACAGCAAAGCAATGCAAAACATAATAACAAAGTCCATGAAAGGCATTGGTTATATTAACGACCTCTACCATTATGCTGACGATGGCGAAGAGGCGCTGGCTGCGGTGAAATCGGTCAACCCCGACCTTATTATTACCGATCTTCATATGCCAAAAATGAATGGGCTGGAGATGATAAAAACGCTGCGTAAGAATGGCGTTGACACAACCATATTACTCGTTTCAATAGACGATACACCGGATTTAGTGAGTGATGTACTAAAAAGTGGGGCGAATGCCTTTCTCAAAAAGCCCTTTACGCCAGAATCCCTGTACACCAAGCTGGGCGAACTTAAAAACCGCGATAAAATCAAAGACCCAAAACGCGAATCCAAAGCCTCGTTATTTATGCCCAACAACGCAGTCTTTGAGCGTGTATTGGGCGCCATGGCCGGAGAACATTTTACCTGGACACCCACCGAAATCGACACAGTGGATTTTGACAAAGCTCCCTTCTATGGGGGTACCTTCTTAGACGAAAAAAGCCGATTGGTTTTAGCACTGTTTTTGGATATTACTGCAGCCAACCTAATTTCTGCCATTATGTCGCGAAGCGACCTTAAAAAAGCCCAACAAAAAGCAGCCGACCACGACCTCAACTCAGACGACAAAGCGCATTTAATGCGTTTTCTCGAATTATTTACGGGTCTTTGTTTGCCGACCAAATCTGGTCAATTAATCAGTGTACACGGCGACCACTTTATAGAAAACGCCAGAGCCAACCTAGAACTTAGAGTAAAAAAACACATTGAATCCACCAAAGCTTACGCCGTATCTTGCGGGGCTTGTAAAGATGGCAGAATAATATTGCTATAAGCAATATTATTAATCGGTTTGCGTAAATAGAATTCAGCAATCACAGAGATAGCAACATCGTGAAAAACCTAACAGACAGTTCATTCATCGACCTACATTCTTCGGTCGTTTTGGCCGTAGATGACCAACCCATAAATTTGGAAATTTTAAAATGTTGCCTGGAGGATTCCTACCAAGTAGTGTGCGCCACAACGGGAGAAGAGGCTTTATCGTCTGCTCGACTATTGAACCCCGATGTTATTTTGTTAGACGTAATGCTCGATGGCATCAGTGGTTTGGATGTGTGTAGAGGGTTAAAAGAAGATCCGGCATTAGCCGATATTCCCGTTATATTTGTTACAAGTAACGAAAGCATTGCCGACGAATCCAATTGCTGGGAAGCCGGCGGTAACGACTATATTCGAAAGCCAATCCGCACAGAAACACTACGTCATCGCGTTAAAACGCATTTAACGGTTAAGTTACAACAGGATAAATTGCGTAAAGCCTCGTATATCGACCCACTTACTGGATTACACAATTACAATTATTTATTAGACCAACTTGCCAATTATTACAACAACCAGCAAGTTGTCGACTTCGATTTTACTTTGCTTCTAATAAAAATCGACAACTACGATGACATTAAAAACAGTTTAAGTACAGATCAACTGAAGTTAATACAAAAAAAGCTGGGCCATGCCATTTGTGGCCAGATTATGGGCAATGGGGATATTACTAGCAAACTCTATGAGAATCAGTACGCCCTGGTCTGCCACAACATTAGCCCCGAATCCGCTACAGAAGCTGCCAATCGAATAAACGATCGTTTAACTACGCTGGTAATTAACTACCTTAACAGCCTCTCAATCGCCATTGTGGAACCTAAAATTTCTATTGGACTTGTTAAAAGTACTCACAAAGGCATTCATAATGCGGAGGAATTAGTCAATTTAGCAGAATCAACCTGTCAGCACGCGGTACAGTCTAACACTACCTACTATTATTTAAGTGACGACAGTGTGGACAATAGTGATGGAGACAGTAATGACTGGTAATGACGCGTCACCCAATATTAAAACCTTACCCGTTTGGGATAAAGGCCTCGCGCTGGCCCAGCTGGACGGAAATACACAATTATTGGACCGTATTGTTAAACTCTACATCGATAAAGTCGAAGAAATTTTTATAGAATTAGAGTTTTTCATCAACAATGCACACCTTAAAGAAATTTTTCCACTGGCTCATGATCTTAAAGACTTATCGAGAAGTGTTGGCGCTATTCGTATTGCGGAGATTGCACTTATGTTAGAATCTGAGCACACAACATTGCCTACCGAGCAACTAAAAAACGCATATACCGATTTAGAAAATGAATTTCAAGCTTTTAAGCAAGCTCACGATGAACCTGCCTAAATATAGGTGATATTCAATAGCGATTAAACTTTTGCAACTCGCTTAAATCGATGTAACAAATAATCCACCGTGGCTATAACGATTAACGCCAACGCCGACAACGGAAAAATCACTGCAACAAAAATCATTGTCACCGCCAAAGTTCGCTCCCCTTTAATGGGCCGAGATGATTGTTTGGGCAACTGCTTTCTCCGGTCACCACTGATCCACCACATAATAACTGCGCTAATCATGGCTATTACAATCAACAAGCATATCGCAATATTGAGTAAAATATTCCAAAGGCCCAAATCTCCCTGGTGCAAAGGAACAAACGCAGCCATTGCTTTGCCCAATAGTGAGTAATCGGCAAACGATATTTCTTGTAAGACCTCACCTGTATATTGATCAATATGGACGATTTGTTCTTTAAAGGGATTTTGTATATCGCCGGCTATGGTCGATGCCGAAATTGTCCACACCGATCGTTTACCTTGAGGAAAATGCACCCTATAGTAGTCAAAGCCCAATATTTGACTATGCTCCACCACCCAATCGATGTTTACTGCACTTTGTGCAAGATTACCTACAGATTTTGGCAGCGGTTTTTTTTCAATGGCCCAGGCCACCTGATGCACGCCGGCAGAATTTAAAGCTTGGTGAGTCTCGGAGGCTAAACTGGGTTCATAACGCTTACTGGGTAGCGAGCTCCAAGCTTGAACAATTTGACCGCCCCAGATGTTAGTCCAGGCAAGGCCTGATAATAAAAACAACAGCAATGGCAATGCAATTACTAAGCCCAGAGATTTATGTAAACGACTCCAATCTTGCCGATAAGTTAGCGGAAATTTAGGAATGAGCGATCGAATTTTCCAGCGCGAGACAACTAATACTAATCCAGACACCAGGATTAATATCGATAATCCCGCTATGGTTTCAATAATGGCATCGCCTAAATCACCCAAAAACAGTGTTCCATGCAATTTTTTAAATGTGGAGTACAATGATCTACCCGGTTTTGCTTCTCCTAAAATTGCGCCAGTGTACGGATTAATATGCACGGTTATTTTGTGTTGACTGCTGCCATGCCCGCCATGATTTCCACCTCGACCGCTACCTGCTTTTACAAGCACAAATCGAGCGGTATGATCGGCCTGCTTAGGAGGTAAATAGAGTTGTGTTTTTAAATCAGGGTAAGCTTTCTTAACTTGATTAAGCAGTGCAGATGGCGGCAACGTATTTTCACCCACAGAAACGTGGTGCAAATTTTTATTAAAATAATGATCTATAGGACCACTGGCCAGCATTAAAATACCAGTTAACCCCAACAGCAAAATAAAAGGCACAATAAGAATGCCAATATACGTATGCCAACGCCATAAAGCATTGTAAAAATGGCCACGCAAGGTGGCCAAATGTTGAGTAAAGAAGTTCATCGAGTGGCACTCATTTAACAATACCTCTTAGGAAACTCTGATTAACTCATCCCTGAGTTAATCGCCGTGCGGTAATTGAAAAT
>CAYFFE010000061.1:0-22261 GCA_964342265.1 uncultured Cellvibrionaceae bacterium
GTACTATTTACGGTTACTGCGTAGGCGAACCATGGAACCAGCAGGCGGTATTTAAAGGTATTGGTGTACCGGTTATTACCGACTACGAAATCTGGAAAGACAACCCGGAAAAAGTATTCGGCGTAAGCAAAGAATGGGCTGACAAATACCCGATCACCCACAAAAAAGTGGTTAAAGCTATGATCCGCGCTGCGGAATGGCTGGATGCGAACAACAACGCTAACCGCCCTGAAGCTGTGAAGATTCTGTCTAAACCACAATACGTTGGCGCCGACTACGACGTTATCGCTAACTCCATGACTGGTACCTTTGAATACGAAAAAGGCGACAAACGCGAAGTGCCTGACTTCAACGTATTCTTCCGTTATTTTGCCACCTACCCTTACTACTCCGATGCCATTTGGTACCTCACGCAAATGCGTCGCTGGGGTCAGATTGCCGAGCCTAAGCCCGACAACTGGTACATGGAAGTGGCTAAAAAAGTCTACAAGCCAGAGATTTACCTAAAAGCTGCTGAACTGTTGGTTGAAGAAGGCAAAATGGACCGCGAAGACTTCCCGTTCGATACCGATGGTTACCGCGCGCCACAAACACACTTTATCGATGGCATTACTTACGATGGCCGCAAACCCAATGACTATTTAAAGAAATTCCCCATTGGTTTGAAAGGCGACACCGTATTGTAAAAACCAATCCAGGCCGCAGCTGCTCGGCTGCGGCCTGATTAACTCTTTTTACCACCTTGTATTAATCAAGCTTTAGCACAACCGTAAAACGCAAAAAGTTAAAAGGCACCAGACCTTAAACAAATATGGGCAGCATTCATCGAGTCGGGTGTCGAGCCCCACAAACACTGAGCTCAAATAGGTAGATTATTATGTTAAATCGCAGTATCCGCTTTTTTGAACTAACGGGGTTAGTTTGGTTTATTCCCATTGCGAATTTAATCGCCGGAAAAAACCCAAAGGCACAAATTAATCAACTGTTCGCAGCCATTGGCGTACCATTGGTGGCATTTTTTATATTTTTATTATTGTGGAGTGTGGCCGCTAAAAATGTGGTTACAAGCCTAGGCAACCTGCCCGGCCCTACTCAAACCTGGGCACAGTTTCATTCACTGATTGACGAGCACAATGCCTCAAGAGCAAAAGAAACGCAGTTTATCGAAAAGCAAAAAGAGCTTAACGAAAAACGCGTAGCCCAGGGTAAAGAGCCGCGCAGAATTCGCGACTACACAGGCGCGCCCACTTTTTTTGATCAGATCTTTACCAGTTTGTACACGGTGTTTGTCGGCTTTATTATCGCCACAATGATCGCCATTCCCGTGGGTATTATTTGCGGGCTTAACGCCACAGTTTATACCGGTTTAAATCCGCTCATTCAGATATTTCGTCCGGTATCGCCACTGGCCTGGCTACCCATTGTAACCATGGTGGTCAGCGCGCTGTACACAACCGACGATCCATTTTTTGCCAAATCGTTTGTTATCTCGGCGCTAACCGTAACACTGTGTTCGCTGTGGCCCACATTAATTAACACAACGGTGGGCGTTTCTTCCATCGATAAAGATTTAATTAACGTAAGTCGGGTGTTGCGCCTTAACTGGATTACCAAAATCTTTAAGGTTGTTATTCCTGCATCGCTACCGATGATTTTTACCGGCCTGCGTTTATCGCTGGGTGTGGGCTGGATGGTATTGATTGCCGCAGAAATGCTGGCCCAAAACCCGGGTCTTGGAAAATTCGTTTGGGATGAATTCCAAAACGGCAGTTCAAACTCACTGGGGAGAATTCTCGTGGCTGTATTTGTAATCGGCATCATTGGTTTTATTTTAGATCGAATTATGCTTTCTCTACAAAAAGCCGTATCACACGATAAATCGCAAGATATCCGCTAACTGAGCACGCGATCATTAAAGTCCGAGACAACAGAATTCAGGAGTTAATTATGCCAGCCCCATACTTAGATTTATCCGGCGTATCCATTGAGTTTCCAACGCCAAACGGCCCATTTAAAGCATTGGATAACGTTAATTTAAAAATTGAAAAAGGCGAGTTTATCTCGTTAATTGGCCACTCTGGCTGCGGTAAATCCACCGTATTAAATATTGTAGCGGGACTCTACAACGCCACCCAAGGCGGAGTGATTTTGCAAGGCAAAGAGGTGCAACAACCGGGACCGGATCGTGCCGTGGTGTTTCAAAATCACTCGTTATTTCCCTGGCTATCTTGCTATGGCAATGTTCGTTTAGCTGTCGATAAAGTTATGAAAGGTAAAAGCAAAAAAGAACGCCATGAATGGACCGAGCACAATCTGCGTTTGGTACACATGGAACACGCCATGCATAAAAAACCCGACGAAATTTCTGGCGGCATGAAGCAACGTATTGGAATTGCCCGAGCCTTGGCGATGGAACCCAAAGTTTTATTGATGGATGAACCATTTGGCGCACTCGATGCTTTAACGCGCGCTCACATGCAAGATTCTTTGATGGAGATCCAAACCGAGCTTAATAATACCGTTATTATGATCACCCACGATGTGGACGAAGCGGTATTATTATCCGATCGAATTGTGATGATGACCAATGGACCGGAAGCTACCATTGGCGAAATATTAAACGTCGAGCTAGAAAGACCTAGAGAGCGATTAGTTTTAGCAGATGATCCAACGTATAACCACTATCGAGCTGAAGTTTTAAAATTCCTACACGAACGTCACGCCAAAAAAGACGTTCCGGATTCAAAAAAAACGAGCGCGGTTGCCAAGGATGACACATCAAAACCCGCCGCAGAGAAAAACGCTGCGGCCTAATAAATTTTTTTACACGGAGTTCGTAGAGCAAGCGCAACTTTTAAATTAATCTAAACCCAAATTATTTTAATGATAATCATTGTGCACGAGAACAGACACAAAGCACTTAGATTTCACTCTTTAGGAGATACATTAATGAACAAACTCAACCAGTCTCTATTAGCCTTAGCTGTGTCGGCTACTGCCGGGGGAATTTCCGCCAATGCCAGCGCTGACTTTTTAACCGAAATGTTAGAGGGTGGTAAAGCCTATGGGGATTTTCGCCTGCGTTATGAACAGGTTAACCAGGACAACGACCTGGACGACGCTTCTGCTTTAACCTTGCGCACGAAATTAGGATTTAAATCCGGTGAGGTTTCTGGCTTTTCCACGGTTTTGGAGTTTGAAGACAGCCGCCCTGTTCTTAGCATTGACGACTATACCGTTGGACCAACCGGGTTTAATGTGGGCGAATATTCCGTCATCGCCGATCCCAAATCCACAGAAGTAGATCAAGCGTTTGTTCAATACAAAACGGATCTTTTGGTGGCTAAAGTCGGTCGCCAAGTTATTACCCTAGACGGGCACCGTTTTGTAGGCCACGTGGGCTGGAGACAAGACTGGCAAACGTTTGATGCAGGTACCATTACAATCAGCCCAACAGAAGATATTTCTCTATTTGCGGGTTACATTGATCATAGAAATCGAATTTTTGCCGACCAAGCCGATGTTGATTCCAGCGATTTGTTGTTAAATGCTTCGTATAAAACTCCATTTGGTAAGTTAGTGGGGTACTATTACGACCTCGAAGTGGAAGCTACTGATGCAGAATTAGACACTTTAGGTATTAGCTTCAAAGGCAGTTCTAAACTAAGCGACTCTTTAGATATCTTATACGCAGCAGAATACGCCACTCAAGAAAGTAGCGGCAGCGGCGATACCGATTTTGAAGCAGACTATTTGTTGCTGGAAGGCGGTATTAAAGTATCCGGAATTTCGATTAAACTCGGCTACGAAGAACTGGGTTCAGACGAAGGCGAATACGGTTTCTCTACACCATTAGCGACTCTGCACAAATTTAATGGTTGGGCTGATTTGTTTTTAGGCACTCCGTCAGAAGGCTTAGTTGACACCTATTTGTCAGTCGGAGGTAAAGCTGGCCCAGGTAAGTTCCTAGTGGCTTACCACCAATTTACTGCTGACGAAGATACAGAGGGCTTCGATGATTTAGGCAGTGAATGGGATGCTCAATACGTCGCCAAATTTGGTAAAGGTTACTCTGCAGGCGTTAAATTCGCGCTATACAGCGCTGACGACCACGCAGTTGATACCGACAAATACTGGTTTTGGATCAGCAAATCTTTTTAATAGCTTGACTGGTTAATAACCCTACCATTAAAAAACCGGCTTAAGTGCCGGTTTTTTTATTAAGGAGCCTTTGATTAACTAGTGCTCATTAATTGTCTGCCACTCAACACCCATTTCACTTAAAACATTTAAAAGATCTTGTTGCGCCTGTTGAATTAAAGTCTGCTCGCCTTTAAAACCCATTTCAATCATTCGCCTACCGTCTTTGTGCATAGGCAAACTGAACAGTTTTACGCTGGGGTAGCGTGCCACCAATGTTTGCATCGTTTGATTTAATTGCCCTTCAGATACATCGAGCAGCAACAGTGCGTTTTCTGCGTAATTTTTATTACATAAATGGGCGTAGTGGTTGTCTAACACCCACTCCATCATGGGCTTGGCAAGCTCAGGAAAACCCGGCATAAAATAATGTTGTTTAACAAAAAATCCTGGTACTTTTCTTTGTGGCTCGACAAACACGTCAGATCCCTCAGGAAAAGTTATCAATTGCCAATGCTCTTCGGTAATTGTGAAGCTATTAATGCGTGCAAATTCTTCCAAAAGCGCTTTGCCTTTGGGATGAACTTTTACGCTAACTCCTAAAGCTTGCGCCACCGCTTCGCGGGTTAGATCATCGGGCGTAGCTCCAATACCGCCGGTGCAAAATACAATGTCGTTGCTGGCGAGCGTCTGTTTAAATGTATCGACCAAAAGCGTCATATCGTCGGCCAATATTCGCACCCAGCTAATTTGCAAGCCACGCACTGCGAGTAGCTGCTGTAAATTATTAAGGTGGCGATCTTGTCGTCGACCGGAGAGAATTTCATCACCAATTATGATTAAACCAATTGCCATGGGCGCTCTTTATTAACTTCTTGGAAACTCTGATTAACTCATCACTGAGTTAATACGCGATTCTACGACTCTCGCCCGTTGGGCCAGCGGGGCTGTTCTATTCGCTTCGCTGTGAGTCGCCGTACGGTAATTGAAAATGTCAATGGATAAGCCACCATCCTTGCGGCTTACTCTTCGAGCTGCCAAGTACTCTAAAGGTACTCTAAAAATACTCCCGGCACTCTTATCCAGTTACCTCGCAAAATCAACAACTGACAATTGTTGATTTTGCCGGCACGTTATCGCCAGGAATGGCGTGTATGCTGGCTTTACAGGAGCGATAGCCTGCCCTTGTGCTAAAGGAACCTCTGGTAAACCAGAGGTTCCTCTAAAAATTAGATCCATTGTTAACGAGAAAATACCACGGTTTTATCACCGTTTAACAATACTCGGTGGCTGGCGTGCCACATTACCGCTCTATGCAATACAACCCGTTCTACATCACGGCCAATTTCCACCATTTCTTGCGGGCTGTTGGCGTGGTTTACGCGCTCAACTTCCTGCTCAATTATCGGCCCTTCGTCTAAGTCTTCTGTTACGTAATGAGCCGTTGCCCCGATCAATTTTACGCCGCGTTTGTGCGCTTGGTGATACGGTCGAGCGCCTTTAAAACCCGGTAGAAATGAGTGGTGAATATTAATGGCTCGACCTTTTAAACGCTGACACATCGTATTGCTTAAAATTTGCATGTACCTTGCCAGCACCAAAAAATCTGCATTAAGGCTTTCCATTAATTGCAGTATTTGGTTCTCTTGCTGGGCTTTGGTTTCTTTATCGACGGGCAAATAATGAAAAGGCACTTGATACCAAGCGCACAAATCCGACAAAAGCTGATGATTAGAAACCACGGCCACGATCTCCACGGGCAGAGTGCCGCGCTTCCAGGAATTTAATAAATGCTCCAAACAATGGCCCCACTGGGAAACCGCAATCACAATTCTGGGTTTGTAGGCGTAGTCGTTTAATTGCCAATCCATAGCAAATTGGGTGGCCAAGGGTTTGAATCCAGCACGCACCTCCGTAAGATCATGTTCACCCTCGCAGGCGCTGAATACCGTACGCATAAAAAACTGACCAGTATCAGAATCCTCATATTGAGATGACTCGCGAATATTGAAGCCTTGCTCAGCAAAAAAACTGGCCACGGTGGCAACAATGCCCGGTTGATCTTTGCAACTAAAACGCAGCACGAGATCTCGCACAGTAGCAATGGCATCAGCGCGAGCATTAGCGGAAGTTTGGGGGGCGTCCATTGATGTAAAGTCCATCGGCTTAGAGAAGAAGTTGGTGGAATATACCACACGCCTCACAAATTCGAGGGTATCACAAGAATCTCACTCCCAAATTTGGGAAAATGTCTAAAATTTATTTGAAATTACTGTATTGCCTTAGATCACTATTTGATTTAATTTAACTCGAAGGCTTCAGGGTGAATTAGACGCCAAAGAACCTTATCTCGCGGGCATTTAATGGCCACAAACCAGACGCCGCGCCACCTTGATTGAAAATCGCAGGCCGATGATGATGACCACGTGAAAGAGGTTATCGGTTAGTCAAATCGGCCCGGTGGCATCAGCGAGTGTACAAAAGTGAAGAAAAGTATTGATGCGTCACTGCAGCCGGCTTTTCCAAGACTATAATTTTTTGACCGCCGAATGAAATTGCGGCGTCGAAAGTTCGCTAGTGAGGCATCAAGTTAAAAGCTCGTTGAGCGGTCGGGGAAGTATTTAAGAAAACTTGACGCCTTCAAATTGCACAGAATTCCCTCGTAAACACCGCTGAGTGTTTTGAGAATATCTGTGCTAAGCAGCGCGTCAGTACTTTCGAGTGTATGACCACAATACGCGCACTGCGAGTGATCGCGGTGTACCTGGCTGGCGTAATCTGTTCATTGGTAAGATGCACAGGATGCCGGTCTCATCGACGCTAAGAGCTTTTATTGTTATGAAAAATTGCACGAGTTCTTTTGGGTCAATTGGTTTTGGGTTACGTGACTTGGCACCCGTTCACAGTCACGGTCCTGATTCGCATAGACGCTGTTCTAATTTGCACGAATATCCCCCCAATTCGGCCCAACGCCCAGGTGATTGGCTTAGCAACCTAACCTATTCATTGGCATTCCTGTTGGCACTTGCTTTGGCCACATCGGTTAACGCCAACTCGGATGTTTTTGCCGAAATCTCCCGTATCGAGTCTGAATCCGGGGCATACAGTGCCAAACTCAGTGAGCACCTACTGACGTTGGCCTCGCATTATCAAGAAAAGGGCAAGCATCAAAACGCCATTGAAGTGTACAAACGAGCCATCCACGTGCAGCGCATCAACGAGGGGCTCTACAACCTCAATCAAGTCACCATGATCGAGCGCATGATCGACAGCCAAATCGCGCTGGGCGATTGGGAAGAAGCCGCCGATCGCCACTCGCACTTATTTTGGTTGCATCAGCGCAATTTTGGCGAAGACGATCCGCGCATGTTGCCCGTGCTCGACAAAATGAGCAGTTGGCATCTCAACGCTTACGCCATCAGCCCGGTTAACCAACACCACCATCTCTCTAATGCCTACGAAATGTTTCAGCGGTCGATTGGCATTGTGACCAAACACCACGGCGAGACCGACACCCGATTGATCAAGCCTCTGCAAGGATTGGCCATATCCAACTATTATTTGGCTCGCTTAAATGCTCAGCAGCAACCGCGAAGAGCCAGCAGCACCCCCACTCACGAAGGGGCTATTACCTTTCGCAACAGTGCCGCAGCAGAGGCAGAACGCCGATCGCGCATTGATCACTACATGCTCAACAGCTACCACAGTGGTAAGCAAGCTATCCAGCAAATGATTGAGATATTCCGCGCCGATGACGACGGTGATCCTGCCAACCAGATTCGTGCTCAGGTGCAATTGGGCGACTGGTACATGCTGTTTGATCGCCCCAATTCCGCCACCGACGAATACCAAGCGGCCTACCAAGCAATGAGCCAGTACGAGCATTTAAACGATTACAAAACTCAGGTGTTTGGCCAACCGCGTGCCCTACCCGACTTGCCCAATATTCAAGCCGAAACCCGCGACGCTAACGACCCGCACGATTACGTGGTGGTGCAGTACGATGTGACGGCCCGGGGTGACGCGCGCAATATTGAGTTTTTGGAATCCAAGCCTAAAAACAGTGTGGGCAATCGGGTTATGGTGCGACGCAGCTTAAAAGTGGCGAAATTTCGTCCTCGTTTTGATCAGGGCGAACCCGTGGACACTCAAGGTATCGTTCACCGGTATATTATTCCCAAATAATAATAACTCGACTAAAGTTATCCCTATAGCGCGCTGATTCGCAGTTGAGAGCACCGCCGACGCGCAGATTGCCATTATGCAAATCTGCGCGACAAACCAAGTTCTCAAATTTCTGCGGCAAACTTTCCATTGCCGAGTCTGTCCAATTAGCCAATGCTGTCATCTAGAGCCCGTTAACTTTCGGTTAGAAAATAATCGATTAACAGGCCCTAGTCCAAAAGTGAAACTTAAACGCCGTTTGCAACGTAATTTTGAGCGTCATTTACAACTCGGATACAAACCAAAAACCAATACAACGCAAACAATTGCAACACAAACAGTAACGCACAATCGCAACCCAACATGCATCGAGACGCTAAGACGAGGAGCCCATGCGATTTATTCCCGGCCTACAACTGACCAGCGTTTTAATCACCCTAATTTTTCTTGCCGGCTGCGGCGCGCAAAGCACGCAAAAGCAGTCGTCATCCTCACAGCCGCCATCGTCGAGTGGTTCGTCCAGCAGCTCTTCGCCCAGCTCACCGTCTCCCAGTAGCTCTTCGGCGCCAAGCAGTGGCTCCCCCGGAGGACAATCCTCGCCCAGCGCCGGCTCGCCCGGAGCCAGTTCACCGCCGGCAGGCACCGTGGGCGGCAGTTCGCCCAGCGCCTCTCCTGCCGGCAGTGATTCGCGCGCCTCGTCATCGCCCGGCAACTCGAGCCCTGGCAGTCGAGGCCAGCAAGGTGGCGATTCCAACCCATCAACCGCTGAAGCTCCCACCGCAGGCACAGCCGGTGCTCCCTCCGAAGAAGCACCTGCAGCCGGCGAAAATCAGAGTCAATCCGATGATATCGATTTATCAGAAACCGTCTCCGACAGCGCCAGTTCCGGGCCTCAATCGGCCTCACCGGGGCGTTCGGGCGGCGGCGCGCAGAGCCGCTCAGAGCGAATCGAGCAAATGGAATCCACCTTTGAGGGTTCCATCAGTACTTACGACGGCATGATTCTGCGAGAGCGCGAATACATCGCCAATCGCAATAATGCGCGCGGGTCGGAAGAAGACCTGGAAGAAGAAGTCGAAGGCCCACTGTTTGAAGAAATCGGCTCGGCCCGAGGTGAGGAAAACGGCGAAGGCGGTCCTAGCCCGGCCTACGATACCCGCAGTAGCGGCGGTACGGGCAATTTGCCACCGGGTCAAGGCAATAACCGTGAAGGCGACTTCAGTCACGCCGGTGGCGCGGCGCCTCCCGAGGACATTCCCAGTGGCAATGACGACGATGTGGTTGCCCGGCAAATTCGCGAAGCCGCCATGCGTGAAACCGATCCGGATTTGCGAGAAAAACTTTGGGAAGAATATCGGCGCTACAAAAACGAGCAAAAATAACCCGTTAACATCAATGTGAAAATCATTATGAAATGCCAGACACCCATTCATCGTTTTTTCACAGTGGCCGTTGTCGCTGTAACGATTGCCATAACGGGCTGCGCTCGCACGGTGGTTAAATCCACCGAGCAAACCCCACTGGAAGTAACCAACCAAAATATCCCCGAGCACCAATTGCTGGATGTGGGTATTGTGGTATTCAATCCCGGCCTGGATTCTGTAGAAGATTCGTTGATACCGGTTTTTGCAGAGATTCGCAAAGCCGAGAGTCACTTTTTCCCCGTACAACTCGCGCAGGCGTTGCAAACCAGCGCTTCTTGGGGCGCGGTGCGAGTAGTGCCCACCGATAACGCAGCCGTGGACGTAATTGTTAACGGCAAGATTTTGCAATCCGATGGCGAGCGATTGGAATTACACATTACCGCAGTGGATGCCAGTGGTCGTGAGTGGTTGGATAAAAAATACGAACAAGTGGCCAGCCACTACAGTTACAATGCCAAAACCAATATTCAACACGATCCATTTGTTGGCACATACAATAAAATTGCCAATGATTTATTAAAGGCTCAGCAATCGCTGCCCACACAACAACGCACCAACTTGCGCACCCTCAGCGAATTAAAATTCGCCCGCGATTTCGCGCCACAAGCCTTTGATGAACACATCGAAACAAACCAAGAAGGCCACTACCAAATCAAACGACTTCCGGCAGAAAACGATCCAATGCTAAGCCGTGTACGGCAAATTCGCGAACGCGATTATTTGTTTATCGACACCTTACAAGAATACTACGGTTCATTTGTTCGAGAGATGGAAAAGCCCTATCAAGAATGGCGCGGCCAAAGTTACGAAGAAGTCGAAAAACTTCGCCAGCTACGGCAACAATCCACCACGCGCACGGTGGCCGGCATTGCCTCGGTGGTGGGCGGTATTTTAGCGGCAGGCTCAAGCAACGGCAGTGCCCGAGCCGCCGGCCAGGTGGCGGTGATCGGTGGTGGCTATTTGATTAAAGAAGGTTTTAACAAACGCGCCAGCAGTAAACTGCATTTAGAGGCGCTGCAGGAATTGGGAGACTCGCTGGAAGCCGACGTGGAGCCACACTTTTTTGAATTGGAAGACCGTACCATTACTCTGACTGGCACAGTGGACAATCAATACGCCCAGTGGCGAAAAATTTTGAAAGAGATTTATCAGCTGGAAACCGGCGGGGTAACCGACTAGCCATAAAAACACATTACCATCACATTTGCCCGTGTGAGCAGCCAAACAGTTAACAACACTTTATTATTTAACGTGTTTTTATATTATTCAGCGTGTTTTTTACAATTATTTTTACAAAAACCATTCCTGCGCGCAGTGCGCCAGATAACTTCTTCAAGCGGGATTACTGAGTAAACCATTGGGAACAATGAGTCGAGACGACAACAACCAAAAACCCACGCCCCCACCTTGGGCCACCATGGCATCACAGGAGCCTGCGGCTAAACCCTGGTGGTCTGATCCTAAAACTATCGCCCCACTGGTTTTATTAACGGTAATTCTGGGTGTTGTGGTTTTTTGGCTGCCCTCGCAGGTCTCCGAGCCTGCCGCAAAACAGGACTCGCAACCATCAACGGCCGAATCCGCAACGGCTCCCGCCGCAAACACCACACCGCTGGAATCCCCCTGGACTGAAGCACAGCTGGCCAAGCAGCGCCGAGAAGCACAAGATATTCTGGCGCGCTTGCTCGATAAACAGCGAACACTGGAGCAAAGCCAAGTGGATCAATGGGCGCAATCCGAGTTTGAACAAGCCCTGGCATTAGCCACCACCGGCGACGAGTTGTATCGCAACCGCCAGTTCCAACAAGCCAAAGAGAGCTATTTAAAAGCAGAACAACAATTGCAATCGCTGATCGACAAAAGCGACTCTGTGTTTGAAGAAAACCTGGCCGCGGGCAAGCAGGCACTGGCCGATCACGATGCCGAAAAAGCCCAAACCACGCTTGCGCTGGCACGAGCAATCAACCCAAATCATCGCCAGGCCCAAGCGCTTTTTATGCGCGCAGAAAACCTGAATGACGTATTGGATTTGGTTAAGCAATCCGATCAGGCCATTCAATTGGGCGAGTACACCAAAGCCAAACAACTTTTAAACGAAGCGCAATCGTTGGATTCCAAATCCACGCTGGTACAGCAAAAACAGTCAACCCTTAACGGCATTATGCGTGATCGCAATTTTGCCGAGGCCATGTCGGCCGGTTATTCCGCACTGCAGGCCAACCGATACGACCAAGCCATTAATGCTTTTAATCGAGCCCTGGCCGTTAAACCCAACGCCGTGGATGCTAAAAGCGCATTAACGCAAGCCCAAAATGGCAAAACCCAAAGTATTATCCAGCGGCATATGCAAGCGGCCGAACAAGCAGCAATGCAGGAAGACTGGCAACAAGCCGTAAACGAATACGATCAAGCCTTAAAAGTCGACGCTAGCCTAGTAGAGGCAAAAATTGAACGTTTAAAAGCCAATACTCGTTTACAACTCGACCAGCAATTGAGCCAATATATCGAACAACCCAAACGACTGGCCGACCAACAAGTTTACAGTGCTGCGCAAAAAACTTTGGCCGATGCCCGCTCCATCGCTAATCCCGGACCGCGCTTGCAACAGCAAACCGCAGCCTTATCTAAGGCGTTAACCATTGCTCGCACCCCCATTCGCATCGAAATCGTCTCCGATAATAAAACCCAAGTAACGCTTTATCGCGTGGGTCAATTAGGCAGTTTTGAAAATCATTTTATTGATTTAACACCGGGGGAGTACACCCTGGTTGGCTCGCGCGCGGGTTATCGCGATGTGAGAAAAGAATTTACCGTAGAGGCCAATACCGAACAAACAGTCATACAAATACAGTGCCGAGAAAAAATCGCCAACGGCTAACACCGTTTCACAATAATTAAAACAACGAGCCAACACGAGTTAATGACTGAGCACAACACCAAGCCCTCAACCAATCACAACACAGAAAAAAATGCCCGCGTCATTCGCCCGGCGAGTTTTCAGCCCACTGCCGCTGCAGAAAAAAAAGCCGGTATTTTTGTGCGCCCCATCCACATGGTTATTGTGGTGGTTTTGGCGGTGGCAATAACCATTGGCTGGTTTTTGATTTCCGCCCGTTCGCTGGTGGTTAATACCCAGCCCGCCGACGCCGAAGTCAGCCTGAGTGGCGGCATCCACTTTAGTATTGGCTCTAATTTTTTATTAATGCCGGGCCAATACCAAATCTCCGCCGAGCACCCGGAATTTTATTCGCGCGAAGAGCCCGTTACCGTGACCGAGCAAGATTTGCAAAACCTGCAACTCACACTCGATCCGTTGCCCGGTAAATTACAGGTTATTACCCAACCCCAAACGTCTGCGCAAGTTTTCATCGATGAACAATTGATGGGCGATAATCAGTCGATTATTGACGAAGTGCCCGCCGGTGAACACGCTTATTTAATTGCCAGTGAGCGTTATCAGGACGCACGCGGAGAAATTACCATTGCCGGCCGCCGGCAGTTGCAACAACTGGAAGTAACATTAACACCCAACTGGGCGGAAATTACCCTCGACAGCCAACCCTCGGGAGCCGCAATTACCCTAGAAGGCGTAACCCTCGCCAGCACACCGGCCACGGTAGAAGTTATTGCCGGCGATCGAGAATTGGCACTCAGTAAGCCCGGCTACAAAACCAAAATTTATCCGCTGACGGTAACGGCCGAGCAACCGCAACAATTGGGTACCTTGCAACTGGATAAAATCGACGGGCAAATTGCCATTGCCTCAAAACCCAATGGGGCCAGCGTGACCATTAACGGCCAGTACGTGGGGCAAACGCCCGTCACCACACCCGTGGAGCCCGGCAACAGTATTGCCGTGTATTTATTTAAAGACGGCTATCAATCGGCATCGCGCTCACTGGATGTGCGCTCTGGGCAATCCATCGACCTGGATATTGATCTGCAAGTGCTGCTGGGCCAAGTCACGGTAAACGCCAACCCCAGCGATGCGCTGTTGTACATCGATGGCCGCCTCAGTGGTCGCGCCAATCAAACGCTGCAACTGCCGGCCAAGCAACATCAAATTAAAATCAGCCGCGACGGCCATGTGGATTTTACCACCACCGTACTACCCCGCCCCGGTTTTGCTCAGCACCTTAGCCCTAAATTAAAAACACTGGAGCAGGCCAAGTGGGAAAAAATTAAACCGCGCATTGTCGCCAACGGCCAGTCGCTGAAACTGTTTAAACCCAACCAGCAATTCCAAATGGGTTCATCCCGGCGCGAGCAGGGTCGACGTGCCAACGAGGCCCTGCACTCGGTTAAGCTCAATCGAGCGTTTTATTTAGCGGAACACGAAACCACCAACCAACAATTTCGCCAATTTATGCGCGAGCATTCTTCCAGCCATGTTTCCGGCAATAGCCTCGATAACGACAGCCACCCGGTGGTGAATGTCAGTTGGCTGCAGGCGGCACGCTACTGCAATTGGTTGTCGGAGCAAGAAAACTTACCGCCGTTTTATCAAATAGCCGACGGTAAACTCACTGGCTTTGATCCCCAATCCCACGGCTATCGACTGCCCACCGAAGCTGAATGGGCGTGGGCAGCGCGCTTTAACAACGGCCAAATGTTGAAATACACCTGGGGCGATACCCTGCCGCCACCAGCGAACAGCGATAACATCGGCGATCGCAAAGCGGCGTCTCTACTAGGCACCATCCAAGCGAGCTACGACGACGGCTATGCCGTTACCGCGCCGGTGGGCCAATTTAAAGCCAATCACAACGGTCTGTTTGATATCAACGGCAACGCCGCCGAATGGGTGCACGATTTTTACATCATCAAAACCGGCTTGTCGTCCAAAGCGGAGCTGGATCCGCTGGGCCCCACCGAGGGCGATTTTCACGTAATTCGCGGTGGCAGTTGGGCCAGCGGTGGCATCAGCGATTTGCGTTTGTCCTATCGCGACTATGGCACCGATGCCAAAAACACGGTGGGCTTTCGCATCGCCCGCTATGTGCAATGATCGAATGAAATGGGAGCGAACATGCAGCAATTTTTAAACGCCACAAAGTTTGTCACCGTTTTAACGCTAAGCCTATGGCTGAGTCTGGCTTCCGGCCGCACGTTGGCGCAGTCGCAGTCCGATACAACCACGGAGTCTGAGCCACCGGCGCAGTCATCCGATTCCAGCAGCTCAGCCGAACCCGACTACGTGCCCAGCGAAGAAATTTCAGAAGATTTATCGGTGTCTTTTCCCGTGGATATTTAACCGTGAACACACAGTCCACGGATTTTTAAGGAGACGCAATGAAGCGCAGCCAATCGTCCGAATTTATTTATCAACTGTTTGCACTGATTACTGCCGCCATCATCGTGCACGGCATTTACGTTACCGTAATCCGCCCCCAGGCCGACAGCCTAGTGCGCGAACAACTGGAACGTCAGCAACAGGGCGAACCCTACGTGGTGGAGCGCTCGCTGTTTGTGGTGCTTAAAGATTTTGAGCAGGAAGCCTGTTTTATTCTGTTGTTTTGGGCTCTCGCAATTATGGCTTACAAGGCTCGATCGGTATTTGCCGAACGCCAACTTTTGCAAACTTCGTTATTAAATTTGCCCGAGGGCACCAGTATTTTGCCGGAAGACGCCCGAGATTTATCGCGGCCTCTGCAAGCCCTACCGGAACACCAACAGCCCATGCTGCTGCCACGATCGTTGGTAAAAGCGCTACAGCGGTTTGATACCTCCAAAAGCGTGACCGATGCCGCCAACGCGGTGCGCGAGACCTGCGACACCGAATCCGACCGACTCGACAGCGAACTGGCTATGGTGCGCTACATCGCCTGGGCCATTCCGTCCATTGGTTTTATCGGCACCGTGCGCGGTATTGGCGAGGCTCTGGGTCAAGCGCACAAAGCCGTGGAAGGCGACATCATTGGCGTAACCGTCAGTTTGGGTGTGGCTTTTAACTCTACGTTTATCGCTTTGGTCATCAGCATTGTGGTGATGTTTTTCTCTCACCAATTGCAACTGCTGCAAGAGCGCTTAGTGCTGGATACCGAGAACTACTGCGATCGCCATTTGCTGCGCTTTTTAACCGTGCGCGATTAGGAAATTAACAACCCATGACCGCCGGCATAGCCATTTTAGAAATCAACGACCAAGCCATTACCCTAACCACCCAGCAGGGCCGTTACGCCAGTCCGGGCTACGCGCTTTTTGAAGGCCAATGGCTGGCGCTCGGCGAAGAGGCCGAACAACAGGCTCGATTGCAACCGCGCGCGGCCAATAATCAATTTTGGCAACAATTGAGTTTGGAGCCACTGCCCAACGCCAGCGACAAAATCCAGCACACCGCCGATTTGGTGTATCACCAACTGCAAACCCTGTTTCGCGAATTAACTGATCACCGTGTAATTTTGGCGTTGCCCGGCTACTTTAGCGACGAGCAAATCAGTTTGTTGCTGGGCATCTGCGACAGCTTGCAACAACCCATAATCGGTATCGTGGACATGGCTCTGATCGCGTGTGCCGATCAACCCGCCGGTGACTATTGGCATTTGGATATGCACTTGCACCAGTGTTTGTTAAGCCACATTAAAATTGCCAACGGTCGCGTGGATAAAACACAAAATATTGTGATTCCCGGCAGTGGCAAAGCTCAGTTTAACGATGCCTGGGTGCGCGCCATCAGCGACGAGTTTATTCAGCAAACCCGTTTTAACCCGCGCCACAAAGCCGAACACGAACAAATACTCTACAACCAATTGGAACCTTGGTGGCATTCGCTGCGCGCCGGCGACAGCCAAGTGCAAGTGGCCGAAAACAGCGTTTCACTCAGTTTTAATACACTCATCCAAGCCAGCAAGCGAGCCCTTGAGCCATTACTGACAACCCTCGATGACTGCCTGAGTTCAACCACTCAACCGGGGCTATTACTCTCCCATAATGCCCAGTGTTTACAGCACATTCATCGCTCGTTTAGCCATTGGCAATTATTGGCTGAGGATTGTATTGCCGAGCAATGCCAGCACCTTTTACCGCAACTTCTACCGCAATTGAGCGGGGTTGATGGCACGAGCGAAAATAGCGACGGCAGTATGGTGTTTATCGATCACTTGGTCAGCACTCACTTAGAGCCAACCACCCAATCGAGCCAATCCGCTGCCCACAACACCTCGCTGGCGGCTCCGTCTATATCACTGCCATCGCCAAAAAATCCAACACCACGGGCCACGCATTTACTGATTGGCTCTGTTGCCTATTCTTTGCAAAATGCTTGGCTGTCGGCTAAACAACCGGCCATCGAGCAGCAGCCGTCGAGTTCGCCACTGTGCCAACTGCGCCAAACGGGACAGCAATATGAGGCCATACCACTAAGCGAAGATTGCGCGCTTAATGGCGCACGACTAACACAACCCTCACCCATAAAGCCCGGCGATCAGCTCGGCAATTCTAAGGTGAGCTACACCGTGATTCAGGTGCAATAGCATGGCTCGCCGATCGCGCCGTTTCAGTACGTTTAGCCTGTCGTTTTTGGACATTATGTCTTGCGGCTTTGGCGCGGTGGCGTTGATTTTTTTAATCATTAAACACGATGTAGACTCCCAAACCGAAAACCTCTACCCCAATCTGCAAGCGGAAGTTTCTCTGCTGGAAGAGGAAATTAAAACCGGCGAAGAACGCTTGGTGCAGGCGAAAAATACGCTATCCGATGTGGATCAACGCCTGGCCGAAGCCCAGGGATTGGCGAGAATTATCAACGAAGACATCAACAGTGTGCGCTCGTCCATCGAGGATTTACAAAACAGCGACGCCGACCAAGAAATTACCACACTAAAAGAAAAACTCGCCGCATTAGAACAAGAAAAGCAAAAGCTCGAAGAAGAAAACCAACAACAAGGGGATAACGTGCGGCGCTTTATTGGCCAGGGCAACCGCCAGTATTTAACGGGTTTAAAGCTGGGCGGCCGACACGTGCTCATTTTACTCGACAGCTCCGCCAGCATGCTCGACGAAACCCTAATTAATGTTATTCGCCGGCGCAACATGGATACGCAAACGCAATTGGCATCGGAAAAATGGCAAAAAGCCTTGGCCATTGTGGAATGGTTAATTGCCCAATTGCCGCAGCAAACGCAATATCAAATTTACGCCTTCAACACCGAGGCGCAGTCGCCGCTGGCCGGCACCGAACGTCAGTGGTTGGATGTGAGCGATAAAGCGCAATTGGAGCGCGGCGTGGATAATTTGCGGCAAATGGTGCCCGAAAACGGCACCAATTTTTATCGATCTTTCGCGGCATTGGCGCAATTGGATCCCATACCCGACAACATTTTTATCATCACCGACGGCCTGCCCACTCAGGGCAAAAGCGCGCCGAAAAAGACCACGGTCTCTGGGCCCGATCGCCTTAAGTTATTTCGCCAAGCCATCGATTTATTGCCCAGAGGCGTACCGGTTAACACCATTTTATTGCCCATGGAGGGCGACCCATTTGCCGCATCGGCTTTTTGGCATTTGGCGGTTACCAGCCAGGGATCTTTTTTAACCCCCTCGGCCGATTGGCCCTAGGAGGATTACTGTGTCGATGAGAAGACAGCGCCGCAGCAACGAAGAAGCCAACATGTCGTTTTTGGATGTGGTGTGTTGCGGCTTTGGCGCCATTGTTTTGCTGTTGATGATCACCAAAAACGTTCAGCCCACCTCGCTCGAAGACTCGCCGGTAAACTTAAACGGACTGATCGCCGATTTACAACAAAAGTTGTTTACCCTGCGCGGCGAAACTCAAGTGTACAACCGGCAACTCAACGCTAAGCACGAACAATTGGACGATACCGAAAAACGCATTGCTATTTTGCGCACTCGGTTGCGCGATACCGAAGACCGGCTGGCTCAACTGCGCGGCAGTGCTGCGGCGGCCAGTGCCGAGCGCGGTCGCTTAGAGCGAGCCCTGCAATCCTTAACCGACGAAATGCAGCGATTACTCGGCGAGAATTTTAAAAGTAAAAACAATTTAATTGGCGGCATTCCCGTCGACAGCGAATACATTGTTTTTATCATCGATACCTCGGGCAGTATGTACAACTACGCCTGGGGTCGCATGGTTAACGAAATGATCAACATTCTCGACATTTACCCAAGCGTTAAAGGCATTCAGGTCATGAACGACATGGGTGATTACATGTTCAGCACTTATCGAGGCAAGTGGATTCCCGATACCACTGGCCGGCGCGAAGTAATTATTCAACGCTTAGCCACCTGGAATCCGTTCAGTAATTCCAGCCCGGTGGAAGGCATTCAAAAGGCCATTCGCACCTTTTACGATCCAGATAAAAAAATCAGTTTGTACGTGCTCGGCGATGAATTCACCGGTAAATCCATTCGCGAAGTCGTCGATACAGTGGCGTTAATTAATCGTCGTAATAATCGCGGCGAGCCGCTAGTGCGCATTCATGCGGTGGGTTTTCCCGTGCAGTTTTCCAGGCCCACCAACTTACAAACCACCGGTCTTCGCTTTGCGGCTCTGATGCGAGAAATTACCAAACAAAACGGCGGCACATTTGTGGGCTTAAATGATTTTCGCGGTTAAATGGCCCAGTTTTAGGGTGTGCAAACAGCAATGTAATAACTCTTTTAAGCAAAGATTATTCAATGCAGAGATTCCAATCATGGTTACACAATTTACAAAAATAGCACCGCTAACAGCAGCCTGGCTCAAGCCCTTAAAAGCTTTGCTTTGGTTGTCCATTTTGGCGCTCACTCAAATGGCCTGCACCAGTTCGCTGGTGGTGGAGTCGGATTTTCCCGCCCCACTCACTAAACCCATTAACGTTAATATGGGGGTGGTTTACAGCAAAGAGCTCACCCAGTACGTATACAAGGAAGAATCCGACTCCCGCGACCGTTGGATTATCGATATGGGCGAGGCTCATAAAAATTTGTTCCAACAGATTTTTAGCAAATTGGTGGCACAAACCGCGCATTTAAAATCCCTAGACGATGCCAAAGAATCAAACCTAGAGTTGGTATTGGTGCCCAGTATCCAGGAGTTCCAGTACTCCTCACCGCGCGAAACCAAGGTAAGCATTTACGAGGTGTGGATTAAGTATCATATGCAGGTATTTGAAACCGACGGCACGCTGGTGGCGGATTGGATTATGAGCGCTTACGGCAAAACTCCCAGTGCTTTTCTAAAATCAAATGAAGAAGCCATGAATCAGGCCGTTATCGTCGCCCTGCGCGATTTGGGTGCAAGTTTAACGACCGGGTTTGCCAAAGTCCCCGAACTTAAGGCCTGGCTTGATCAACACAACAAACCCAAAACATCGCCCGAGATCAGTTTGTACGTGCGTTAACACGAGGTATCCACCATGCTTTCGCTCTCTTCGTTTGCTTTAATGTGTGCTCGCGGCCAGGCAATGGCACTTAAAGTAGTAGTTGTCGCAACGGTGTGGCTGAGTGGCTGCACAACGCTGACCATCGATCATCACCGCAGCAACCAACAAGCCATAAACATTTCTGATGAACACTCTGTAGTCGTGCTGGGCCGCCGCCACTCCAGCGATTACGAAACCGAGCCTAATTTGGTGAGCTGCGTGGGCCGAGTGCTGTCCAGTGGCGAAGACAGCTTGAATGTTATTCCCGAAGACGATTTTGTCGATGCCCTCTACCCTTGGTTTGAACCGCGCACCGCACCACTGCATGTTCGCGATTTAAAACGGTTTTTAAACGACCCGCAGCTTGCCCAACAAATACAAAGTTACAATGTGCGCTACATCATCTGGATTGATGGCAATACCGAAACCACCGACAGCTCCGGCTCGATCGGCTGTTCGATCACGGTTGGCGGTGCCGGCTGCTTTGGTTTTGGCACCTGGGATAAAGAGTCCGACTACGAAGCTGTCGTGTGGGATTATCAACAACAGGAAAACGAAGGCCAAATCAGCGCCGATGCTTCGGGCACGTCTTACATGCCGGCAGTTATTATCCCCATCCCCATTATTGCCCAGGTGCGATCGAGTGCCTGCAAAGGTATGGGCAAACAACTCAAAACGTTTTTTAACACACAAAGCTAGGTTGTCCTTGCAATGAATGCTCACCAAGCCCGCACGCCTCTCAATACAAAGACGCCAGTAATGACTGAGGTCTCTGTAACGCCTCAATCGATAACCCGCATTTTGGCTTTTGTTTGCGCTTTGGCCGCACTGATATTAAGCGGCTGCGCCATTAATCCGGCCACCGGTAAAATCGATACAGTGACCATGACGCGGGCCCAAGAGGTTAGCACTGGCCGAAAAATTCACGAGGAGTATCTCAAGCAATTTCCCGTGTACGAGGATCCGGCTCTCAACGAGTACGTTAACGAAATTGGCCAGAAGATGGCCAAAGTCAGCGATCGCCCCGATTTAGAGTATGTGTTTACCATTCTCGACAACCCAGACATCAACGCCTTTGCGCTTCCCGGTGGCTTTATTTACATCAATCGCGGCTTGATTACCTACCTGAACAACGAGGCTCAATTAGCAGCCGTACTCGGCCACGAAATCGCCCACGTGACCGCCCGCCACCATGTGCGACGGGAATCCGCCCTGGCCGGGCGCAACGTGGGCGCTGTATTTGCGGGAGTCTTTACTGGCAGCTATACCGTGGCTTCGGCCGTGGCCGATTGGAGCAACGCCGCCATTGCCGGTTACGGTCGCGATATGGAGCTCGAAGCCGACGGGTTTGGTGCGCAGTATTTGCAAAAGGCCGGCTATTCGCCCGATGCCATGATTGATGTGCTGTCGTTGTTAAAAAGTCACGAGCGCTTCGGCAAACAACGAGCCCGAGAATCAGGCCGTAAAGTCGTGTCTTACCACGGCGTTTTTGCCTCACACCCACGCAGCGATCAGCGCTTGCAACAAGCCGTAGCCGCCGCCAAGGATCAATCTTCCTCTGGCGTGCTCAACGAGGAACGTTTTCGTGAAGCCACAGAAGGCCTTATTTGGGGGCAAAATCACGATCGTATTGCCAAAGCCGCTGCCGAGGCGGCAGAAAACAACGAGGAGAAAGAAAATCGCTACACCCACAATCGGCTGGGTTTTAGCTTTCTCTACCCAGAGGACTGGCAAGTCAGTAATGAGGGTTCGGCAATCATCGCTAAAGCCGACGATCAATCGGCCAGTTTAACGTTGACTGTCGCAAGAATTGATCCCAAAGCCAATTTCGAAAATTTGCTGCGCGATCACTATAAAGTGGACTTTTTAAAACGCTCGGAGGCTCTCAGCCAACACGGCTTAGTGGGTCATACCGGCATAAAAGTGGCTCCGCCCGCTCACGAGTCGCGAGTGGCCCTGCTAGTGCACGCCAACCGCGCCTATTGGCTGCAGGGCGAAGTATTACAAGCCGATCAAGAAACCGATTACGATCAGCTGTTTATGGCCACTATTCGCAGTTTTGAGCCAGTGCGCCCCAAAGCACCCGCTGCGCAAAAAGCCAAACACTCTCAAACCATTCACTATGTGGTAGCCAACGAACACACCACATTTGCTCGCTTGGCAACGGATCTT
>CAYFFE010000062.1:0-10514 GCA_964342265.1 uncultured Cellvibrionaceae bacterium
CCCCCACATGTTTTCCGGCGGTCAGCGCCAGCGTATTGCCATTGCCCGGGCGCTTATGCTAACGCCAAAACTGTTAGTGTTAGACGAGCCGGTTTCTGCGTTGGATTTGTCGGTGCAAGCGCAAATTTTAAACTTGTTGGCGGATCTACAGGCGGAATTTAACTTAACCTATCTTTTTATCAGTCACGATTTATCGGTGGTGCGCCATATCGCCGATAACATTATGGTGATGTACAGCGGTGAAGTCGTGGAATACGGTGCGAGTGAAAAAGTCTTTAAACAGCCAGCGCACGACTACACGCAACGTTTGTTTGCCGCGTCGCCGGTAATCAATAGTGAATTGATTCGCCAGAGATTGGCGCAAAAGGCCAAGCCAGAAATTATCTAGTAAAATCGAAGTTAATCTTTAAGTTTCAAAGTTAATTCGATTTTTTAGAAAACGTCGTTGCCGAAATTAATGGATGTAATAACTGGTTGTGGCTGAATTAAATTATTTGCAGTTGGCTCTGATTGGCGTCATTTTTATTTGGAGCGGCGTGGTACGTTCGGGCTTGGGCTTTGGTGGCTCGGTAATGGCGCTGCCATTTTTATTGCTAATTTTAGACGAGCCGCTGGTGTTTTTGCCCATTATTTCGGTGCACTTATTGTTTTTTGCCGGCCTTACCGTTTGGCAAAACAACCGAGCTTTACTAATGGGCGGTAGCGAAGCCCCTGCCAACAGTACCGTCGATTGGCCTTATTTACTGCGCGCGCTCGGCATAATGATTGTGCCCAAGCTGATAGGTGTATTTGGAGTGCTTACCTTACCCAACACCGTGATGAGCGCAATTATCTACACAATCATTGGCGCTTATTCTATTTCCTACATTTTTAATAAGCCCCTAAAAAGCAAACACCCTATAGTTGATGTGGTGTTTTTAATGTTGGGTGGCTACATCAGCGGCACTTCGCTAATTGGCGCGCCTTTAATTATTGCCGTGTTTGCCAATCACGTACGTAAGCATCAATTACGCGACACGCTGTTTTTGCTCTGGATTATTTTGGTGTCGATAAAAATGATTGCCTTTATTCTCGCCGGTGTAAATTTGCAGTTAATTCATCACCTGTGGTTGTTGCCCTGTGCAGGTATTGGTCATGTGATTGGGCTGCAGCTGCATCGATGGTTACTAAATTCCGATACCCAAACTTTTATGCGTGTTTTGGGCTTGGCTTTGTTGGTGATTTGTCTAGTTGGTCTATCTCAAGCCTTTTAAATATGGCTTAAATTCTTCTTTCGTATAGATTCTCCGTTGTGACCCATAAGTTCCCGCCATGTAATTAAGTTGTTAACTTTCCCATTCTGTAATTTATTAGATAAAAAAATGTAAATAATTTTCGAACTAAGAAGTCAGTGTAAAGTCTCTTGTCTGCATTCATAACACTTGTTTCTACTTCTTAATTTTCTAGGGTTTATTTTATGGCAATAAAATATTCGATTGTCGTTTTAGTCATTTTTTGTCTTGCAGGGTGTGACGGGAGCAGTACTGCTTCAATACCTGAGCAATCTGAAGGGATCTTTATAGATTCTCCCGTAGAAGGGCTAACGTATAGTACTCCGTCATTTAACGGTGTAACGGATGACGAAGGTGTCTTTTTATTTTCTCCTGGCGAGACGGTAACGTTTTCGTTGGGCGATATTGTCTTGGGTGCGGCTGTAGGTTCCGCTCAATTATCACCACTAGATTTAGCTGAAACGGATGATGAGTTAGATCCGTATGTGGTTAATATTGTGAGATTTTTGCAAACCCTAGATGAAGACCAAGATCCAGAAAATGGCATAGAAATTTCTGAAAACGTTTCTGAGCAAGCTGCGGGTTTGTCGTTAAACTTCACGTTGCCTGTGGAAGAGTTTGAACTTGTCTCTGAGCCCGTAGTTGCGGAGCTAACCAGTGTTAGCGAACAAGGCGCGAGACGTTTGGTTAGTGAGTTGCGAGCTTTGAATCACCTGCGATACTCTCTGGGTATTGATGCCACCCCTGAGCCGCCCTTGGATTCAAATAATTTCTATGAAGGGGGAGAAGAAATATCAATTGAGGCGTTTATCAGTAAGGCGTCTAGGGGTACCTACATTGTTGATGAAACGGTCTATCAAAGAACTGTTTTACCCACTCGTACGAGTAGCTTAGTTTCTCGCGACACTCCGGGCTTCGAGCAAAGAGATCTAACTCTTGAAAAGGCGTTTATGTCGAGAGATAGATTTGCAACGGCTATAACGGGAATGGAGGTTGGTGAATTTTTTCTCGAGAATTGCAATAATTTTGCTCCTCCAATTATATCTTTAGATGAGTACTTAGAAAGTGGCGAACACAATGGTATTAACATTTACGACTACGGTGATGACCGATTCAGAGTAGATTTAATAGACGATGAAATTACAATCCAAAGAGTATTCTATCGTGTTGCAAATACTCCAAGCTTGAATTTTGGCCAATTTTCTTTCGTTTCTAACTCATATGGGGAGTTGGTTGCAGACAATGAACTGTGTTGGTCTTTCGGAACTGCTGCAAGCAGTAGATTGTTTCTAGAAGATGATGTTCCAGAGCTTGTGCGTGAGTTTGAGCAGGAGGGTGAAACATTTAGTTTTGCCTATAGTTTTCCTGGATTAGAGGGCGATGTACTGGGATATTTTTCTTTTGTCGGAGTCAATAGCGCCGAATCATTGCAGCCCGGTTTGTACCTTGTGGGAGATAGTGTTAATAATCTCGATATTGCCGTGTCAGCTGCTTTTGTATCCTACCAATTTGGAGTAGAAGTTTATGACATTAATGATCAGTTTGAATCACCCCGATCTCTTCAGGCAACCGAAGGCTTTTTGATGATTGATTCTATTGAAGAGTTTTTTATTGCCGGTAGTTACGAATTTACATTGGTTAATGATGAACAGGTGAGAGGTACCTTTAGTGTAGCTTTGCCATGATCTACTGGAACGGTGGGCTTTGCGTTAACGCCCACCGTTCCTTTGGTGCAATCAACGTAGATACCTTACCCACCGCCAAAGCGATAAAACTTCCGTCAAGGCACCCGCCACATAAGTTAACGCACAAGCTTTTAATATAGATCGTATAGCCGGTAAGTACCTTTCTGGCACATAGCCCTCTTTTAAAATCGGCAGTGCTTTATTAAAGCTCGCGTCGTATTCTTCCGGTAAAACCGCCACGTACATCAACACCGAAATTAACATACTGGTTATTCCCACGAGTATCGTCAGCGCAATAAAGTGTGGGCTGTGCAGCACAATGGCAGCCAGTGTCATGATGCTTAGCAGAATAGAACTGATGCGGCGAATGGAAAATACTTTGCTCAAGTAGCGAGTGCGCAGCCTGGAGATGGGTTCCTGTCGAATAAATTGAATGGCGTGGCCGACTTCGTGCGCGGCGGTGGCCACAGCAGACAAGGACTTACCATTGTGGTTTTCTGGGCTTAAGCAGACTATTTTTTCGTCAGGGCTGTAATAATTCTGATCCTTACCGCCTTGCTTGACGACAACCCCGGTAAGGTTAAAGCGCTCTATGAGATGTTCGGCCAATTCACCGCCGGTGCCGGGCATGTCGGGAATGGTTTTTTGATGTTTGTGTAACACGTAACGGACCCAAAGTTGAGGGCCGTACACCAGGGCACAAACGGCAATGGCTAGAAAGAGGTATATCATAGTGTGTTTCGCTTGTACTCTGTGGCCAGTTATCGCGGTTAAAACCTGTATAAAGATTAGAGAGTATATTTTGTGATCGAAATAGTCGTTATTAATCTCATTATTTTCGCTGGTGCGCTTGTGCAAGGCATATTGGGCTTTGGCTTGGGCGTAGTGTGCGCACCCATCATCTTTTTGATCAATCCACAATACTTACCGGCACCCTTAATTCTGTTATCCACGGTGCTCACGTCGGCCATCATTATAATTAATCGCTCCGAGTTGAGCTTGTCGTTGGTAAAGTGGCCCGTGGCCGGTCAGGCGGTGGGTATTGTAACCGCCGCGTTGCTGCTGGCGAGTATTAATGAAGTAATATTTGGCTTGGTGTTTGCGCTGCTATTAATATTGGCTGTGATGTTAACGAGTTTTCAATTTCGCCTGGCCATTAATCCCGTTACAGGTGGTTTGTGTGGTTTTATCTCGGGCTTTAGTGGCACCGTGGTGGCTATCGGCGGCCCGCCCATGGCGCTCTTGTTTCATTCTTTACCCGCCAAATCGGTGTTAACGAATTTATCGTCGTTTTTCTTAGTGGGCTGCTTGATGGCTCTTGTGGCTCTGGCGTTGGTAAACGAGTTAACACTTGACGACGGCATTATTGCTTTAAAACTGCTGCCGGGTTTAATTTTGGGTTTTAACGCCTCGCGTTTTTTGCGCAATCGAATCAACCCTGCTTGGGTTAAAAACGGGGCTTTGATTTTATCGGGCTTGGTGGGCGTTTATTTATTGTTGCGATATGGAATGATTATTATAAAGGAGTAGTCCGTGAATTTAGATTTGGCCCCAAAATCTAAGGTAACTGTTGATTGTTTTTTTATCTTTCAAATGCGTTGAATACTTATAAGTGGTTAGCGGCTTCCAGCCTAGTATACATAAAAATGAAATATTAGTGTCATTGTCACATCATCTTTGCGTAACCTCCTCTCATTACTCTTCCACCTGATAAAAAGTGCCAGTGCTGCAAATAAAGATTTCGTGTTTAACACTATTTGCAAAAAATAAATACGAATACAAACCGATACTATTTAGGAGAAATAGAGATGTTAGAGATGAATAAGCTAGCCAGCTTTGTTCGCAAAGCTCTGCTTATCAGCGCTCCAGTGTTGCTTCTAGCAGCCTGTGACGGTGATGACGGTGCGCGAGGCGCTCAAGGTGAGCAAGGTCCTCAAGGAGAGCAAGGACCTCAAGGTCCACAGGGTGATCAAGGTCCACAAGGTGATCAAGGTCCACAAGGTGATCAAGGCGAACAAGGTGAGCCTGCCAGCGAGTTGTTGACTACTCCTGTAGAATTCCGCAGCCCTGAGCATACCGCCGCAGCTCACTTGAATTTTGCTTCCAGCTTAGAAGTCGAGTTTTTAACTCGTAATGCCGGTAACTTGGCCGATCAGTTCTCTTTCTATCCTGAAGAAAATCCTACTCACCAAATTTGGTGTATCGAGGGTGGCGCTGAAGTTATTGATGACACAACTGGCCAGATGAACCCAGGTGTTCAACGCATTGATATGGCAACCGGTGAAGTCGAAACTATTCTTCGCGGTATGGCCCGTTGTGACGGCATTCGCACCACTCCATGGGGTACTGTGCTTGCTACTGAAGAAGTCGGTGACGGTGCTGCTTATGAAATTCTTAATCCGTTAACGACATCAGAAATTACTATCACTGCTCGTGGTGGTGCTGGTGAAGCAGCGACTATCGTCGATGCCGACGGTAATGATGCGACTGACCTAGTCGCCAAGCGAACTGCGCTTCCAGCGATGGCTTGGGAAGGATTGTTTGTTCTACCGAATGGTGTAGTCGTAGGTGGTGATGAACTTCGTCCAGGCAGCTATGAGTTGATCTTAGACAACGACGGCGCTGAAGTAACTTACGGTCGCGTTGGTAACGATACCGACGGCGGTGCGATCTTTAAGTTCATTCCAGATACTGAGTTCTCCGCTAGCTCTATCGCTTCGCTGCTAGAGTCGCCATTGGTTTCTGGTGACACTTACGCCATGCAAGTAACTTGCACCGGCGGTGTTCAGTTTGGCCAAGGTTGTGAGATTGGTGATGCTCTTTGGATAGATGTTACCGCAGCAAACGCTCGAGTTGATGCTAATATCGCTGGTGCTACTGGTTACTATCGTCCGGAAGACTTGCACTTAGATCCAGACTACTTTAATCCAGAAAACCCAGATGAAGTTCGCTTCTGCTGGGCGAATACTGGTAACCGTCGCGCCGCTAACTTTGGTGAAGTGCTTTGTGGTATTTCTACAGACCCAACCAGCACAGGTACTGAAACTCGTATCTATCGCTTCTTGGAAGGTGACTCTGAGCTTAACGCCCCAGATAACCTAGCGTTCCAACCAGGCACCGGTATCCTTTATGTAATCGAAGACAACGGCCACGGTGATATCTGGGCTTGTTTGCCAGACGGCGAAGACCAAGGCTTGATCTCTGACGGTTGTGTTCGCGTTATTTCTTTGAACGACACTACTGCTGAGCCAACTGGATTCCAGTTCAATGCAGACGGTTCTGAAGCTTGGTTCTCTTACCAGCACTCTGCTGATGGCCTGCTGCCTTTGGTTGACAACTACCGCACAGACGACATCGTTCATGTAACTGGTTTTGCTCTACCTGTTGCCACTGCAGACAACGTAACTGCGTTGGCCAGTGCCAACTCACAAACGTTGTTTGGTTTCGGTACGCCGTTAACTGCTTCTAACGACAACACTGTTGATCGTGAAGCCGATATTGAAGCGGTTGTAGGCGTCGATACCGACCCAGCCAACGGCTTTGGCAATGGTGAAGATGCCTCTGAATACGTAGAGTTGGCTGCAGGTCTAACTGCTACCTTCTTGACCCGCACTGCCTCCGAGTGGTGGGACCAGCACGACCTATTCCCTGCTGAGAACCCAACTCACCTAATCGGCTGTATCGAAGAAACTCGTGGCATTGTAGATGACGACACTGCCGACAAATACAAGCCAAGCGTTCAGCGTGTAAATCTTGAAACCGGTATCGTTGAAACCATCGTTCGTGGTATGAGCCGCTGTGACGGTATCCGCACCACTCCTTGGGGCACCATATTGGCTACCGAAGAAACTGGTGATGGCGCTGCGTACGAAATCCTGAACCCTCTAACGACTACCAACGTTGTCGTCTTCGAGCGTAATGCTGCTGGTGAAGATGCTGTTATTCTTCAAGGCGATGCAAACGGTGTAGCTGATGGTGACGAAGCCGATGCTTCTGATTTGGTTGTTAAGCGCACTGAATTGCCAACCATGGCTTGGGAAGGTTTGTTCGTTCTGCCTAACGGTATTGTTGTTGGTGGTGACGAGTTGCGCCCAGGTTCTTACGCTCAGTACTTCCTACCAGACGGCACTATCAGTGACGCTGGTGATGGCTCAGAATTGTTGATCAACTCTGACACCGACGGTGGTGCTATCTTCAAATTCATTCCAGAGACTCTTCGCTCTGGCGGTGCATTGATTAGCGATTTGGCCGATTCCCCGTTAGTTGCTGGTAACACTTTCGCCATGCAGGTGAGCTGTCAAAGCAACAGCCAGCAAGCCGGCCAAGGTTGTGAAGTTGGTAACGCTTCTTGGATCCCTGTAAACCCAGATAACGCTCGTGTAGAAGCAAACGCGTTTGGCGCAACTGGCTACTATCGTCCAGAAGACATGCACAGAGATCCATTGTTCTCTGACGAAGAAAACCCTGAAGCTGTTCGTTTCTGCTGGACTAACACTGGTAGTTCTGGTTCTGGCCAAGTGGGTGAAGTAGTTTGTGGTATCGACTACGAGCCAACTACCGCCGGTGAAGATTTGACCGCTGTTGTTTATCGCTTTGTAGAAGGTGATAACGCGCAGGGTATGAACGCTCCCGACAACTTTGCATTCCAGCCTGTTACTGGCATTGCTTATGTTATCGAAGACGATAGCGATGGCGATATCTGGGCTTGTTTGCCAGATGGTGCTGATCGCGATCTGCGTACCGATGGCTGTGTTCGTATGATGTCGATTGCTATCCAGGGTGCAGAGCCAACTGGCTTTAGCTTCTCTCAAGATGGCACTGTCGCATACGTATCCATCCAGCACGCTGGTGGTACTGTATTGTTCGATGGTAACGACACTGACGATTTGTTGATTATCGAAGGCTTTAGCACAAACGTTGTGAATGAAAACTTTGGTTTAACCAACGAAGCTAACCTTCGCATCAACTCTTTCGCATTGTTCGGTGTTGATGGCGTATTGGTTCGTTCCTCAACTGTTGGTGACTAACAGTTAGGTTGAAGCAATTTAGCTAAAAAAGCCCGCCTTTTGGCGGGCTTTTTTGTTACAAATTTACTTCTGAATTATTAAACGTACCGGAAATTGTAATAATTCTTCTTTAAAGTTCGGCTGCGATAATAAACGACAATGGTGCGGAATAAGTGGTCCGCTAATTTAGGTTGAAACGTGATTGGAATATGGCGGGAGAAGCAAATGACGCTAATTAAATGGGCATCAGTAATGGCTGTTGCGGTGAGTATAATCGGATGCGGTCAAAAAGCGGAAGACTCGAAAGGTCTGAGTACGGTTGAAGAAAATAGAAGATTAACCAATGCGCAGCATTCCGAGGTTACTGAGCTAACACGGGCGGAAGTATTACAAGAAGATCCTGAATTTGTCGCGAGCATTGTATCTCGATCAGTCAGCAGTCAATCAGCCATGTTTAACCCGGAAGGGGTAATTCCGCCTCAGTGCTATACAAAAACAGAAGGCCATTTTAACCCTTGTTACACTTGCCACCAGGACACTCCTATTGGCGAAGGCAGGGCCAATCGAATCAACGATGGTGAGTTGCAAGGCGACTATGGTTTTTCTGATGTTGGTGTAACAAACCACTGGTTGAATTTATTTGAAGATAGAACCGCACGCATTGCCAAAATTAGCGACGAAGCAATTGACCAATACGTTAGTCAGGATAATTATTCGGATTTAGCGGGACGCTTAAAGTCCTCTGGCTGGAAAGAGTGGTACCCAGATTTAAAAGACCTGCAGCTAGGAGCCCAAGCGTTTGATGAACAAGGCTTTGCAAAAGACGGTAGTGGCTGGGTTGCATTTAATTATATGCCGCTGCCCAGTACTTTCTGGCCAACCAACGGATCCACAGATGATGTAATGATCCGCTTGCCAGGAAAATTCCAGCAAACAGAAAGTGGCGAATACAGTCGTGACATTTATCTATTGAATTTATCAGTAGTAGAGGCTGCGATTAAAAACTTTAAAGAAATCACTGTTCCAGAGGTCGATGAGGCTGTTTTGGGGTTTGATATCAATGGCGACAACCAGCTAACAGTAACGAATAAGCTTAAGCGTCCTACCCAATACTTTGGTGCCGCCGCCGATGAAAAAGTGCATTCGTTTTTGTACCCAATAGACACAGAATTTTTGCATACCGTGCGCTATGTGGGCGTAAAAGACAGCGGGGAAATATACACTCCGCCGCGTATGAAAGAAGTACGTTACATGGCAAAGACAGAATTTTTTGCCAAATCCATGCTTGGCAACTTTTATGCCGAAGAACAATTGGATAAACGCGAAGGCAACCTGCCTCGGTATCCATCCCTTGGCCAAAAAGGTTTAGATAACAAGTTTGGTTGGAACGTTATAGGCTTTATCGAAGATAAAAATGGACAATTGCGCCAACAGGTATATGAAGAAAATTTCTTCTGTATGGGATGTCATACAACTATCGGCTCTACAATCGATCAAACCTTTTCGTTTGCAAGAAAAATCGATGGTGCAGCTGGTTGGGGTTATCTCAATTTAAAGGGAATGCCTGATGTTCCACAAATTGGCAGTGACAAGCCATCCATCGAAGAGTATTTGGAGCGTGTAGGGGGTGGCAATGAATTCCGAGCGAATGAAGAGATCCAAGAAAAATATTTTAAAAATGGAGAGCTGCTTGTTGAAAAAGTCGCTGAGGCTAAAGATGTGTATGAATTAATAACGCCGTCACCTGAGCGAGCACGGGCGTTGAATAAAGCCTATAAAACCATCGTAGAAGACCAAGATTATATCTATGGCAGAGACGCCAATATCAAGCCTGCAGTCAACGTATTCCGCAACATTGATACCGAAGTTCCGCCTTTGGAAGAAGAATCGCGAGCGGAATTTGACATTCGACTGGATTGGAGCCAAGCATCATCAAAAGAGAAATCTGAAAAAGTGGCAAAGGCCGACTAATCGGTGCTCCATAAAACGGTGATCTGTAGGCGCTGGTGCTAAACTGGAAGCCTTCATACATCATCAGTCCACTTCTACAAATAAAAAGCCATGCCTTGTTGCATGGCTTTTTACACATGACTCTAAACGCTTACAATTAATTGCTTTCGGTTTAATCTCCTTTCTCTAAGCCCTGCGATAACTCTTGCAAAAACCTACCTCTTCGCTGGTCCTCACTAAGTTAAAATTCAACGCTTGATTTGTTAAACCGTAAGCTTTGGTGATTTAGATCAAATTTTAACCACATACATTCTGGCTGCAACCTAACCGTCATCAGTTCCGGCATCCTTGGCGTTAACATCTATTTGTGTGGCTCGACAAACCCTTAATTTAAACCTGATTCACAAATAGAGACTCAATCAATGTTTAAGAAAACCACGTTTATCATTCTTGTGGCTAGCTCTATCGTGCTCTCGGCTTGTGGTGGTAACAGCAGTAGCAACAATTCATCCAACAATGGCCAACTTGAAACCCCAGTAGCTGACGACGGCGATACCGGCGATACCGGCGATACCGGCGATACCGGCGATACCGGCGATACC
>CAYFFE010000062.1:10614-10695 GCA_964342265.1 uncultured Cellvibrionaceae bacterium
CCGGCGATACCGGCGATACCGGCGATACCGGCGATACCGGCGATACCGGCGATACCGGCGATACCGGCGATACCGGCGATA
>CAYFFE010000062.1:10795-21583 GCA_964342265.1 uncultured Cellvibrionaceae bacterium
CTGGCGATACTGGCGATACTGGCGATACTGGCGATACTGGCGATACTGGCGATACTGGCGATACCGGCGATACCGGCGATACCGGCGATACCGGCGATACCGGCGATACCGGCGATACCGGCGATACTGGCGATACCGGCGATACCGGAGATACCGGCGATACCGGCGATACAGGAGATACCGGCGATACCGGCGATACCGGCGATACAGGAGATACAGGAGATACCGGCGATACAGGCGATACAGGCGATACAGGCGATACCGGAGACACAAGTAATGTCGTGTTACTTATGGAAGATCCGGAATTTGTGCAAGCGATTTTAGACGGTTCAGTGTCCAGCCAATCACAAATGTACAACCCCGAAGGTGTAATTCCCCCCCAGTGTTACACTCGCACAGAGGGCCACTTCAACCCCTGTTACACCTGTCATCAGGATACACCTGTTGGCGAAGGTAGGGCGAATCGCATCAATGATGGAGAGTTACAAGGGGATTATGGGTTCTCCGATATCGGTGTAACGAATCATTGGCTGAATTTATTTCAGGATCGAACTGATCGTATTAACGCTATTTCTGATTCGGTAATTGATGACTACGTTAATCAAGACAACTATTCTCAACTTGCTTTGGATTTAGCCGACGACGGTTGGCGGGGTTGGTACCCAGATTTGGAAAATCTGCATCTTTCGGCAGCGGCGTTTGATGAAATGGGTTTTGCTTTGGATGGCAGTGAATGGGTCGCGTTTAATTACATGCCCTTACCCAGTACCTTTTGGCCTACCAATGGCAGTACTGATGATGTAATGATTCGCTTGCCAGAAAAATTTCGTCAAACTGAAGACGGCGTTTACGATCGCAACATATACATACTGAATTTAAGTGTTGTGGAAGCCGCTATAAAAAATTTCACAACCCTGTCCATTCCAACCATGAACGAACAGGTTATGGGAATAGACATTAACGCCGATGGTGAACTAACGGATTCAGTTAGCGTTTTACGTAGGCCGACCCAATATTTTGGAGCTGCTTCTGATGAACGTGTATTCACGTTTCTATATCCGCTCTACACTGAATTCTTACACAGTGTGCGTTACCTTGGCGTTGATGATAATGGTGATGTTTACACACCGCCGCGTATGAAAGAATTACGCTATATGGTAAAAGCAGAGTTCTTTAGTAAATCGACATTGGGTAATTTCTACGCCGAAGAGCAGCTTGATAAGCGAGAGGGTAATTTACCCCGTTATCCATCTCTGGGAGATGATGGGCTAGACAATAAATTTGGTTGGAATATTGTTGGTTTTATCGAAGATGCACAAGGTGAATTGCGTCCACAAGTGTACGAAGAAAACTTCTTTTGCATGGGCTGCCACACTACCATTGGTGCAACAGTCGATCAGACTTTCTCGTTTGCTCGTAAAATTGATGGAGCCGGCGGTTGGGGTTATATTAATTTACGAGGGATGCCAGATGTGCCTACTTTTGGGGAGGATGAGGGAACGATACTTACTTATCTCGATCGAGTTGGTGGCGGAAACGAGTTTCGAGCAAATGAAGAAGTGCAAAGTCGGTACTTTAATAATGGCGAACTCGACAGAGATGCTGTAGAAGCCGCCGCCGATGTTTATGAGCTTATTGTGCCATCAGCGGAACGAGCTCGTGCCCTAAATAAAGCGTATTATACCATCGTGGAAGACCAGGACTTCATTTACGGTCGGGACGCAAACATTACCCCAGCAGAAAATGTATTTATTGAAGTAAATACAGAAATACCACCGTTAGAAGAGGAGTTTAGGCAAGTCTTCGACATACGCTTGGACTGGAGTGAATTAAATTAAATAAAGATAAACTTTGGCGCATATCTAATGTGCCAAGCATCAAGTTTAAAGGCTGTTTTTAAAATGGCTAATTAAAAGTAAGCGTCGCAGAGAAGGCCTAGGCAGAAATGCCCAGGCCTTTTAACTTGGTATGTTAATACTTAAAGCTCAACTATTGAAACATTCTCACCACTAATCATTAAGTTGTCCAGCGCAATATCCCCCAAAAAACCGCCCAACGCTGTAGCGGAAATAATTATGGCAATGTCACCAGAAAAATTACTTAAATCCACCCGCTGAGTGCGCCAAGCTGACCCTGGTTCTGGCTGTTGCTCGCCGATTAGGCTAAAAACAGAAACCGTTGTGCCTGTTATCGGTGAGTGAGCTTTTACCTCTAGCTGACCAATATCAAAACCCGCCATGTGGTAATCAAATTGTAGGGTGCGATTACTACCAGAAACTATCGGACTTTCTAATTCGGCAGTATTGCCAAACGCATTGGCAGCACCGGCTGAGGTTTCTAGGTAAATATAGGAAGCGCCACTGGCGGCTTTAATGGGGCCAGTATTTGAAGAAGGCGTTGGCCCAGTTACGATTGTCCAGTCGTGACTGTCGGAGGTGAGTTGTTGCCAGTGGCCAAAACCCTGCTCAAAGTTATTATACGTCGGGTTTGGGGGGTAGGGTTGATAAACAACTGATTGGGAACGCAGTTATCCAAACAGCCGTTAGCTGATCCGCCGCCGGAAAGGTAAATTTCTGCATCGCCGTCTAAGTCGAAATCAAAAACGTTAACGCTGAGACGCTCTTCGTTGAGTTGTCCGGGAAAGCTATTTTCTGAGGTCTGCCCAGTAAAATGAACACGGTTAGTATCTCGCTCGCCATTGTTTAGCCACAGTTTACCTCCGCGAACACTACTGTTAATTCTCGTGGTCGTAAAATCTAAATCACCGTCCAAATCAAAATCTCCCACTTCCACATCTTGGTATTCGCCATAAATACCATGTTGCACAAACCGCTGTATAAAGTTTACTTCGTCGGCGCTCGAGTTGTTGATGTGAGTGGTGACTAAACCGTTACCGGCCAAAATAAAATCTGTGAGATTGTCGCCATTTAAATCAGCGCTAGCTCCGGAGTGGGCTCCCTGAAAAGATAAAGCATGTACAAATGTAGGCACAAATTCTCCCTGATTAAGCAATAAATGACTACTGCCCTCCCAGGGGCGATTGGTAACAATTACATCCAAATCGCCATCGTCATCAGCATCTAGAGAAAAAATGCTGTGTATGGCATTACCCGGAGCATTTAAATCAACTGGGCCAATGCCAAAAAAAGGAGTGTCGGTGGAATCAATAAAAATTCCAGTATGTAAAAACACCTGACCTCGCAGCTCGTCGTCGGCGAAGCAGCTACCATTGCCGCCTATGCGGGAGCCGACTACTGCAAAATCGGGCAAGCCGTCGCCGTTGTAGTCGGCAATATCCAAATCATTGGGACAGTCGCCGTTCATCCAATACACCTGATTGGGCGCACGTAAATCAAAATAAGGCGACGATACGCCTGCTGCGTTTTGATTGTTTAAATATAAAGCCACACGGCTTTCAGTACCGATGAGTTCCGTGCGCAATAAATCGGGATAGCCATCTACATTTACATCCACAAAATCTACATCGAAACTGGTGGGCGTTTGCAACTCTTGTGGGCGCAGCACAGGAAAACTTCCGTCTTGGTTGTTGATTCGAATAATAGTATCGGTGGCGTTAATGCCCGTATGCGCGCTATCGCTGTTGGCATCAAAAATATCAGGCCAGCCATCATTATTAATATCGGCGAAGTCTGAATTCGTGGTTAAACCTAAATTGTGGGTTTCAATTGCCTGGTTACCGAGTGTATTGGTATCGACCGGGATCTCAAAATGAATTTGAGAAAAAAGCTGAGCAGAATAAATACACATGCCGATAAGCAGTGAGCTTTTAAATAGAAGTGTATCGTTGTTAGGAGTGGTTAATTTATTAATCATCATAGGCTCCGGAATTTGATCGTTTTTGGTTTAAGGGGATAGAGCAACATGACACAGGAACACCGTAAGTGTTGATAGATGACAGTTGTTGGTTATATGTAGTAAGTCGGAGGATTGTAAACGAAACTTTGAATAAATTAGCTGTACTTATCTCAAAACTAATTGAAATAGAGTGGTGATGGCGCAAAAACTAACAACGTTTGATAAACTATCGATCTTTACTGTCGATCGTATTATTTGATTGAGGTAACGCCAAACGTGTATAACGTTGGCGTTAAGGCGAGTCGGTGAAATATACTTTGGCCTAAACCCTACCACCATAATAATGGAGGTCAAACAGCTGAGTGTTTGTTAGTTGAAGAAAATGTGGGGAGGTATATAACTTTTGAGGCTGGAAGTTGTTTGGCGGGACACGCACTAGCTTTATTGATGATTAACGGCCGAGGTATTTGTCTTAATTAATCTGGTAATAGTAAGGGGATTATGTTGGTAGCCTTGGTGATGTTTTTTTCAGATACAAGGTTTTTCAATTACAGGAATTCCAATCGTATCGGTGTCTAGCTGGTGTAGTCTGTATTGATCTAGTAAAATAATTATCTATTTAATTTTCGTGCACCGGGAGTGAGGTATGTTGAGGCGAAGTTTTTTATCTGTATTTTGGGTTTTATGTTCTATGCCGTCTTTTGCTGGCGGCGGCGCTACTGAGTGGGGATTGGTTGATCATGTATACGTCCACGGTGCCTAGACAATGGCTAAGGTTGTCGGAGTTGCCGACAATCCGGATAACTGTGGTAATACTTACTACTATGCGTTAAATACCGCTCAGGACAATTATGAAGTATTACACTCCACTTTATTTGCGGCCTTTATTGCTAAGAAGGAAGTGCGTTTTTGGGTTGGCGGCTGTGGTGGTCAAAATGGCGCTTATCCCGCCGTTGTTAGTGTATTTGTTCGTTAGCATAGAGCTCTGTTTGCTCCAATTAATAGGTGAAAAATGAAATATTTCTGTTTTATTGTATTAGCAATTTTATCGTTAAATTCCAACGGCGCTACTGTTTCCCATTCTGGAAATGTTGTGGACCTTTTTGCTGATGGCGGTATTTATCGCGTGACCATATGTAATGGTAGTGGATCCGAAAGTTGCATGAAATTTTGGTTAAAGGTAGAGGATTACTATAGCCAAGGAATTTTTTCTATGCTTCTTACTGCAAAAACAGCAGGGAATGAAGTGTGGGTACAAGGTGGCGATGGCCAGCCTGAAACATGGCCTTATTATGGTGCTAATCGGCTAAATGCCCTTCACCTAAAGCCGTAATTTTTTATCCCTCTCTTAAAAGTATATAAACGCAGTTTCAAGTAATAACCGCAACTTCATCATAACGGTAATGGGCTTTTTCAAGCCCATGTCTCCTGAGTGGCCTTCAGGGGGCGTTTGTTTTCTGTTTTTGCCTCCCTTGTAAAAAACCATTTGACCTCGGTCAATCGTATAATCTAAACTTTCAGAAATTATTGAAACTTTAGAAGGTTCGCCATGGAGTTGTCTGCCAGTACCCGCGCTTTTGTGATGCATTTTGGTGAGATGGGCTCCCGTTGGGGCTTTAATCGCACGGTGGGCCAGTTGTTTGCGCTGATTGTGGTCAGCGAGAATCCCTTGTGTGCGGATGATCTGGCCGCTGTACTGAGTGTCTCGCGCGGCAATGTGAGTATGGGGCTTAAGGAGCTGCAGGCCTGGCGGTTGATTAAGCCGGTGCATACGCCGGGGGACCGCAAAGAATATTATTGCTTGGCCGGCGATATTTGGGAGACGGCCACGCGGGTGTTAGAAGAGCGCCGCAAGCGCGAGTTGGACCCAACCCTATCGCTGCTGCGTGATTTGCTAATGAACGAGCCCGAAAACTCAAGCGACGCACACGCCCGGCAACAAATCCACGAAATTCACGATTTACTCGAGATGTTAGCCAAGTGGTCTACCGATTTGCAAAACCTTAACCACGATAAGTTGGTTACCCTGATGAAATTAGGGTCTGGCGTGGGTAAGGTATTGGAAATTAAAGATCGACTATTGAAAAAAGCCGATTCGTAACTCTGCTGTACTCGTTTATTTAACTCAGTATTTTTATCGCTGCTGTTTAATCTTCCCGCTCGAATAATAACAACTAATGTAGAGCCCTACTCGCCAAGTGTTGTGAGGGTATACCTATGCTTGATGTTTTGGAATTATCGCGAATTCAATTTGCTTTAAATATTAGTTTTCATATTTTGTTTCCCACCATAACCATTGGGCTGGCTTGGTATTTGTTTTATTTCAAGCTCCGGTTTAATTTATCGAATAATCCTGTTTGGATGCGTATTTACCGCTTTTGGGTAAAAGTGTTTGCGCTAACGTTTGCCCTTGGGGTGGTCAGTGGGATTACCATGTCGTTTCAGTTTGGCACCAACTGGCCGGGGTTTATGGCCACGGTAGGGAATATCGCGGGGCCATTATTGGGTTACGAGGTGCTAACGGCCTTCTTTTTAGAGGCCACCTTTTTGGGCATTATGCTCTTTGGTATGCAGCGTGTGCCGAGTTGGTTGCACACGCTGGCCACGTTAATCGTCGCGGTGGGTACCAGTTTATCGGCGTTTTGGATTATTGCGTTAAACTCCTGGATGCACACTCCGGCAGGGTTTGAAATGATCGACGGCGTTGCCCATGCTATAGATTGGTTTGAGATTATTTTTAACCCTTCAATGCCTTATCGGTTGTCGCATACGCTGCTGTCGGCGTTAATTACGGCAACGTTTTTGTTGGCGGGTTTGTCGGCTTACCGAATGCTAAAAGGCGATGAAAAAATTGCCCCACGCAAAACGTTAAAAACCGCAGTAATTATGGCCAGTGTTTTAATGCCCCTGCAAATTTGGGTGGGGGATTTGCACGGTTTAAACACGTTTGAGCATCAACCGCAAAAGGTCGCGGCTATGGAGGGCGTGTGGCAAACCACGCAAGGTGCGCCGTTATTGTTGTTTGCTCTGCCCGATCAAGAAAACCAAACGAACCGTTACGCGGTGGGTATTCCTAATTTGGCCAGTTTAATTCTTACCCATCATTGGGATGGCGAAATAAAAGGGTTAAACGAATTTAATGGCGAACATCCGCCAGTAGCGCCAGTGTTTTTTGCTTTTCGCATTATGGTGGGAGTGGGCGTTGCCATGTTGGCGCTGGCTTGGTTGGGTGTTTGGCTTTTATTGCGCGCTAAAAACTGGCCGGTTTGGTATTTGCGCATTGCTGCGGTGTTTAGTTTTTCGGGTTGGGTGGCCACACTGGCTGGTTGGTATGTTACCGAAATTGGTCGGCAACCTTTTTTAGTCAGTGGTGTATTAACAACCGCCGATGCAGTTACGCAAATTCCCGGTGGTAATGTGGTATTCTCGTTAATCGCTTATGGGCTGGTTTATTCGGGATTGTTGGTTGCCTATTTGCATACCGTATTCTTACTGGCGAGGAAATCCGTTGGACAAGCGGAAATCGATTTTACTAATAACAATTCAAATCAAGGTGAACACGATAGTAAAAAAGCGCGATTAATAGAGTCAAAGGCCGTCTAGGAGGTAGAAAATGATTGCAGATACTCTTTTGCCAACCATTTTTTTAGTGTTAATTGGTTTGGCGGTATTTATGTATGCAGTGCTCGATGGCTACGATTTGGGCGTGGGAATTTTGTTACCACTGGGGCAAACCGAACAATTAAGTCGCGACCAGATGATCGCCTCCATTGGGCCTTTTTGGGATGCCAACGAAACCTGGTTGGTTTTGGCGGTAGGGTTGTTATTAATTGCCTTTCCCGGTGCTCACAATATTATTCTGCGCGAGCTATACATTCCGGCAACCGTAATGTTAATTGGCTTAATTCTACGCGGTGTGGCATTTGATTTTAGAGCCAAAGTTAATGTGAGTTATCAATTAACCTGGGACAGAATCTTCAAACTGGGCTCATTATTAACGGCGTTAATGCAAGGCTACATGTTGGGCCGTTACGTATTAGCGTTTGACTCTGGCACTTGGGCTTATGGGTTTGCCGTGTTAAGTGCGCTCTGCGTTTGCGCGGCCTACGCGTTTATTGGCGGTGCTTGGCTGGTTATGAAAACCGAAGGCCGTTTGCAAACAGTCATGGCAAAAATGGCAAGAAAGGCTTTGTGGTTGGCCGCTCTGGGTATCGCTGCGGTTTGTATTGTTAATCCGCTAGTGAGTGAGCTGGTACGCGAACGCTGGTTCGGTATGCCGCAATTATTTTTACTGTTTCCCATTCCGTTGGTGTGCATTGGTTTAGTTGCCGTGGTGGATCAGTACTTGGCGAGATTTCCGCACCATAATGATTTTGGTTGTTGGATACCTTTTGTGGCCGCGAGTACCATATTCTTTATGTGTTTTTCGGGTTTGGCCTACAGTTTTTACCCGGATATTATTCCTGGTGTGGTATCCGCTCAAGAAGCCGCCAGTGCCTCGGCGTCGCTACAGTTTATTTTACTGGGCGCTTTAATTGTTATTCCCGTTATTATTGTTTACACCGTGTTCTCTTACCGCGTGTTTTGGGGCAAGGTGGGCGAGCTTAAATATTTTTAGCGCTGATTAATCCGAGCTTCCTTAAATGTATTGCTGTAATCGTTAATCCGGTAAATGTTGCGCCGGGTTATCGATTGCTGTAGTCCACCGCCACTTCTAAGGTGTCTTTAATTTCTTCCATGACCACAAAGCTGGTGCATTCCATAACGCCCGGTAAAGTCAGCAAGGTTTGGCCATAAAATTTGCGATAGGCTTTCATATCTTGCACTCGCGCTTTGATTAGATAATCAAAGCTGCCCGATACCAAATAACATTCTTGTACCTCTGGTAAGGCTTTGGCCGCTTCGCGAAATTTATCGAAGATGTCTTTGGGGGTGCGAGCTAGGCGAATATTGATAAAAACCACTAATCCAGCTTTTAAATAATTGGGGTTTACCAGCGCGGTATAGCCTTTTATTACGCCTTCTTTTTCCAGCTTTTTAATTCGTTCGACGCAGGGGGTTGTACTCAGCCCAACTTGGCGTGCTAGCTCGGCATGGCTGATTCGGCCATTCTTTTGCAGAATGCGCACAATGTTGCGATCGATTCGGTCGAGTTCAAACACGTTTACCTCCCGTATTGTGCGGGTTGGCCAAGTTAGTGAATACCACTGCTTTTGATGAATAATGGTGGCTCTGCAAAGTTGATTCCACTGTAAAGGGTGAAAACACAGTCAATTCGGCTGTTTCCATAGCAATAGAATAGACGAATCACTTACTGGCAGGTGTCGCCAGTTGCAATCTCGCTTGGAGGGTTTGGCTATGTGGGTGGGTGTACCGAAGGAAATCAAAAACCATGAGTACCGAGTGGGCTTAACGCCCGCTGGCGTTCGAGAGTTGGTGGCCGGCGGCCATCGGGTGATGGTAGAAACCAATGCCGGTGATGCCATCGGCTTTAGCGATCATCTCTACCTCGCCGCTGGTGCCAACATCGTTCAGTCGGCGGAGCAAATCTTCGCTGAGGCCGACATGGTAGTAAAGGTGAAGGAGCCGCAACCAGCGGAATGCCGGCAACTCCGATCCGGGCAAATTTTGTTTACCTACCTACATTTAGCACCGGACCCAGAACAGGCCCGATTGCTAATCGAATCCGGCGCTAGCTGTATTGCTTACGAGACGGTAACTTCGCCCCAGGGGGGGTTACCGTTATTGGCGCCCATGTCGGAGGTGGCCGGGCGTATGTCGATCCAAGCGGGCGCTCACCATTTAGAGAAAGCTCAGGGCGGTTTGGGGACGTTGCTCGGCGGTGTACCGGGTGTTGCTCCCGCCGAGGTGCTCATTATCGGTGGTGGCGTGGTGGGAACCCAGGCGGCGCGCATGGCGGTGGGCATGGGAGCCAGTGTAACGATCGTTGATCGCTCATTGCCTCGTTTGCGCCAGTTAGATCAGGAATTTGGGGGCCGATTAAAGTGTGTTTATTCCACGGTAGAAACCATCGAGCAGTATTCCGCTCAGGCGGATTTGGTGATCGGGGCGGTGTTAATTCCGGGAGCTGCGGCGCCTAAGCTGCTCACTGGCGAAATGGTTGCCGCCATGAAGAAGGGCGCGGTGGTGGTGGATGTGGCGATTGATCAAGGCGGTTGTTTTGCCACCTCCAGGCCGACTTCGCACCAAGAGCCCACTTACGAGGTAGACGGTGTAATTCATTACTGCGTGACTAATATGCCCGGCGGCGTTGCGCGCACCTCGACCATGGCGCTAACCAACGCGACTTTGCCGTTTACCCTGGCGTTAGCCAACAAAGGCTTGGCCGGGGCGTTATCGGCGGACCCACATTTAATGAACGGGCTTAACGTTCATGCCGGAAAAATCACCTGCAGCGCCGTGGCTGAGGCGCTTAGCTGCGAGTTATCGGATCCTGCAATGTTGTTTTAGCAGTTGTCCATGCTATAGGAGCCTCTGATAAACCCAGAGGTTCCACCTGCACAAGGACAGGCTATCGCTCCTGTATAGCCTGCATACACGCCATCCCTGGCGATAACGTGCAGGCAAAATCAACAAATGTAAGTGGTTGATTTTGGGAGGTAATTGGATAAAAGTGCTGGGAGCACTTTTAGAATGCTTGGCAGCTCGAAGAGTAAGCCACAAGGACGTGGCTCATCCAATGACATTTTCAATTACCGTACGGCAACTCGCAGCGAAGCGAAGAGAACGGCTCTGCTGACCCAAAGGGCGAGAGTCGTCGACTCGAGTATTAACTCCGGGATGAGTTAATCAGAGTTTCCTATAGTTATTAGTCGGCTATATTGCGGATGGGCCGATGCCAAAGCCTCAGGTTGGGATTTAGCAGTCAGGCGTTGGGGTGGAACTTCAAAAACCGTCGATTCAGGGATGAATCGCCGGAGCTATAGGGACATATTCATGCGTTTTTTGAAA
>CAYFFE010000063.1:0-21437 GCA_964342265.1 uncultured Cellvibrionaceae bacterium
CGGTAATTAAAAGTCTTTCCTTGTTTGCTAATTGGCAGGCCCTTAGCTAACCAAACCAAATAATTCCTGGTAGGCCGCTTTTAAGTGGCTGGGTGTCATCCCCGTCCAACGTTTAAGCGCCCGGCGGAAATTACTGGTATCTTGAAAATGCAATCGCGCGCCCACCTGTTCGACCGAAGCCCCAGACAACAATAATTCTATAACCGCCCGTTCGGAGCGAATCGAATCCGATAGCTGCTGAAAGGAACACCCAGCCTCTTTTAATCGGCGCTTTAAGGTGGCCGAACTGACTTGCAGTTGCTCGGCGGCAAATTGCAGGCTTACGGGCTCAGCGTTAAATTGCCAGAGCATGGCAGTCATCGCGGCCATTAAATAGTGTTTAGGCGGGTTCAGTTCATTACATTGGCGCAAGGCGACCTGATAACGCAAGGAGGGCTGAAAATCATCGGCAGTGCTTGGTTCTACCTGAATGCGCAAGCCATTAAACGGCGAATTAAAATGGCATTGGGCGGGTACGTGAGCGTGGAATAATTCGATATCCGGGGGCGTTGGTGCCTGCAAGAAAACTTGTACTGTTGGCTTTAATGCCGAACGCTTTAGTGCGTGTGTTAACAGCGAGACGGACGTGCGCAGGGTGGCTTCGGGTACATTAAATTGGCTAACGTGGTTGAGCAGCAAAAAATAATCTTGCTCGTTCACCGCGTGTACGCGAGTGGTTAAGCTTGGGGTTAACAGTGAATTAAAACGATCGACCAGTGCTACCCATTCTTTAAGCCGCGGCTCTTCACTCATTAGCGTACGCAACGGTCCCGCGCCTTCTTCAGCCAATTGGTGGCCCAACTGAAAACAATAATCCTTACCCGGCCATAATTTGTCGCCGTTTGCCAGTAAACGATCGAAATGCTTGGCGGTGAGCCGGTGCTCGGCAAATGGCAGGTCCTGCACGAATAGGGCGGTGCCTTGCAATACGGTGCTTAAATCCACTCCCCGAGCGTGCAGCAGATCGAGCGCCACCACCGGCTGCAGCCAGGCGGGAATCAACTTATCTTGCGCAGAAGCCAGTAATCGAGCCATTTATTTTTGCGCCTGTAACAATGTGTTAGCTCGATGCAAAACCTGATTGGCGTCTTCGCCGCTGTTGGGTTCTACCACCGCTAATCGTACTGAGCAGGGAACTTCTTCGCCGATGCTGTCGAACAGGGCCAAAGTCATGGCGCTGCTTAACAGGCGCGAAATCGACGACTCTAGTGCCAGCGACAGGCAGCGTTTATGAGTGAGCACCGTAAATCGATCGCCGGCGTAGCGGCACACCAACGAGTCGCCGGGCACCGTGGCTACGAGTGTGTTGGCGACGCGATTTAATACTTCATCGCCGGTGGCAAAACCAAAGCGGCGGTTAATGGCATCAAAGTTATTGAGATCGATCAGCCAAAGCGTGGGGGCCTGGCCGGATTGAATGCCATCGTCCAATGCTTGGCGACAATACTCGGCATTGTACAGGTCGGTCACTCGATCGATGGCCTGGTGATTGCGATAGTGGGCTTCGCGGCGCTGCTGTTGGCGGCCCAGAATGCGCTGTTCGCTGTGTAAGGCCAGTGCGGCTAAGGTTAACGTGGCGATACCGGCGGGTGTAAAAATGGATTCGAACGTCTGGCCCCAAAGCGTGTTGTTAAAGCGAACGAATTCGTCCAGGGCATCGAGATAAAAACCAAATGTGAGCAGTGCAAATCCCCAGGCGATTAAGCTCGTTACCGGGCCGGCCGGTCGCCAGGCCATTGTAAAGTGCAGCCAAACTAGGCCAATCAGCCATGTGGCTCCCTCGCCAACCACATCCACCCAGTCGACTTCGGCCCATGTTTTAACGCTGCCTTGCTGAACTGCGGTGGCCGCTGTGATGGCAAAGGCCAGCACCATCAGTGCGAATAAACGCGGCTGACGGGTTGGCGTGCTCAAAGAGGGTTTGGCCGAAGACAGACGAAAAAGGTCAGCAAAGCTCATGCAATTGATCCGCTAGCAAAAAAAAGTGTCGCCTGGGTGCGCGGGGGAATACGCAGTACCCGAAATTGGCGGTTGGCGATACAGCAAGTGGCGACATTGTAACTTTTTGCTGAGGGGCTTAAAGGTCATATCAGCTCAAAGTGTTTAAAATTTGCTCGAGTTGGGTTCAATTTGCACGCTGCAGGGCTTAGCTGTCACGGAAGTGTCACTAACCGCTTCTAGGGTGGCGCTCATATTACTCACCGTAACCATTCGGCGTAAGCATAACGCCAATCATTTAGAGAGGAAACACGATCATGGGGCCATCACCAAAACTGTTCAGTTTGAAACCCATCGCGCTTGCCGTGGCGACCGCGTTGGTAGCGCCAGCACTGGTAGCGCAAGAAGAGCAAACCATCGACGAATCGAAAGTAGAGAACGTTTATGTTTTGGCCGAGCGTGTGGTGGTGCGAAACCACGTAAATGATACCTCGCCAAAATTGGTGTACGACGAAGAATTCTTCCAGCGTTTTGAGCCGATCTCCGTGGGCGATATGCTCAAGCGTGTACCGGGCATTACCTTTAACTCAGACATCGGCGAATACGATGTACCCCGTTTGCGTGGTTTGGACTCCCGCTACACTCAAGTGTTGCTAAACGGTCGCCCGATTCCCGGCTCAGAAAACGACGGTTCTATTGCGGTGGATCGTATTCCCGCTGAAATTATCGATCGTATCGAAATCGTACGCAGCCCAAGCAGTGACATCAGCTCCCAGGGTATTGGCGGTACGTTGAACATTATTTTAAAAGACGATGCCGGTTACCAAGGTGGATTCTGGCGCGCCGGTGTGGTGAGCGCCGATCAAACCCGCGGCAGTGGTTTTGTGGGTGTCTCGGGCAGCAGTGGTAATGTGGATTACGGTATCTCGCTGAACGTGCAAGAGCGTTACAACCCCAAAGACAAAACCTCCAGTGAAGTGGAAGGCGACGAGCGTGAAGACACCGTAGAATCGGATGTTCGCGATAGCCGTGACGTGGCATTGGATGGCGATTTAAAAATTAATCTCGACAGTGGCGATGTGATCAGCCTGCACGCCTACTATTTGGATACCGATCGCGAAGAAGAAGAAGACACACTGGTCTCTGCGTTTGTGCGCGAAGGCGATGACGCCGATTTTGAATTGGACGAACAAGTACGCGAAACCCAATTAGAAGAAATCGAGCAGCAAAATATTTCTTTGAGTGCAGAATACGACCATATTGGTAGAGTTTTAAATTCCAACTTCTACATAGGTTGGCACGAATTCACCGAAGATAAAGACGAAACCAATCGCGAAGCCGACTTGGGCGAAACACCAGAACTGGACGATATTGAACTGACCGATATCGAAGATTCTGAATTGCGTTTAGGTTTTAAATCTACCTACGAGAGCGCCGGTTTTGAATTTATTTTTGGTGGCGAATACGAATTGCGTGAACGCGATTTTGCCGTTGCAGTATTTGACGACGAAGGCGAGCTTGATGACGAAGACGACGAGTTTGCCGATTTTCAAGCCGAGCGCAACAATGCGGATGCGTTTGTTGTGGGGCGCTGGCAGTTGAGCGACAGCTTGGAATTCGAAGCTGGTCTGCGCGCTGAATACACCGAATTAACCATTGACGGTGTTGATTTTAATAACGAGGTGACTTCTGCTGAAGAATCCGAATTACAACTGAACCCCGCTTTGCACTTGCGTTGGCACTTGGCAGAAACCGATCAAGTGCGCGTTAGTTTGGCTCGTACTACGCGCTTGCCACAATTCGATCAATTGAATCCTGTGTCTTTAACTATTGAAGATGAAATTTTCCAAGGCGACCCAAGCTTGGAGCAGGAAAAATCCATCGGTTTGGATGTGGGTTGGGATCACTTTATCGACACCAGCACCGTGATTGGTATTAACCTGTTTTATCGCCAGGTATCGGATTTAATCGAATTCAATCAGGTCGATGTCGACATCGACGGCGAAGAATTCGAACTGCGCACGCCAATTAATATCGATAACGACGGCACCATTTACGGCGCAGAATTAGACATCAGTGCACCGGCCACGTGGTTGGGTTTGGAAAATTTACAGTGGTTTGTGAACTACACTTACCTGGAATCCGAAGTCGAAGATCCTTTCTTTGAAGGCGTGGATCGTCGATTCAGTGGCCAGGCCGAATACGTTTACAATTTAGGTTTTGAGCACGAATTACCCAATTTAGAATTCAGCTACGGATTGTCGTATCAACAGCAGGGCGACGCGGAAGAATTCGAAGGCAACGAAGTTAATCGAATTTCCTACGAGGGCAACCTGGAGTTATTCTTGGAAAAACGATTTGCCGGCGGCGATTATGTATTGCGTTTATCCGGTCAAAACTTGTTGGATGCCGAAGTGGAAGAGTTGATTCGCGAATTTGACGACGCCGATGCATTCCGTCGCGGCGAAGCCGAAACCACTGAGGTGGAATTCGAAAACGCCGAACCTGCCATCGTGTTGACTTTGCGCGGTCGTTTTTAATTAATGGTTCGACTTTTAGGAAACTCTGATTAACTCATCCCTGAGTTAATACTCGAGTCTGCGACTCTCGCCCTTTGGGCCAGCGGAGTTGTTCGCTTCGCTGCGAGTCGTTGTGTGGTAATTGAAAATATCACTGGGCGAGGCCACTTCCTTGTGGCTCGCTCTTCGAGCTGCCGAGCATCCTAAAAGTGCTCCAGGTACTTTTATTCAATTGCCTAGCAAAATCAACCACTTACGTTTGTTGATTTTGTCTGCACATTATCGCCAGGAATGGCGTGTATGCAGGCTATGCAGGAGGAATCTTTGGGTTAACCAGAGGTTCCTTTAAATGGATTGATCAATAAACAAGACAGCAGTTTTGCCCATACTCAACGGCGTTGCCGTGGACTATGGGCTTATTTTAGGAGTCTATTTAATATGCCCATTTTACGGTATTTATTAATAAGCCTGGGTATTTTGGTTACTGTGAACGGCTGCAGTACTGCCACCACTGCCGTGGTGAACAACAGTACCAAGGCTGCCGCAACCATCGATAAACCAGGGACTTTTCGAGCCAAGCAAAATCGTTTGTTTCGAGCGCCGCGCATTACGCCATTGTATCAATCGAGCCACGAGATTGAGTCGATTGCCGGAGTTGAACCCTGGCTGGTTTGGACCGAAGACGATGTGGATCACTTGTTGTTTGCAAAAATCGATGAGCAAACACAAAGCTTGGATGTAAAAACCTTATCACCGCTTGAGCACGACGCCGATTTATTGTGCATTGGCCAAAACAGTGAAACGGTATTGGATGTTTTCGTCCACGATGGTGATGCGTATTTCCACCATTACTGGTTTCAACCCGAGACCTCGCAGTTGCAATGGGTAAGAAAACTAGCCACTAATCCCGATGTAGAGCAGTGTGTAGTCACACCGGATGCACTGTTGTATTTAGATCCGTATTTGGGGCCGTTATCGATTAAACGCAATGCAGAAACCGACCCCATTGTGTATTCAACCACCGCTGAGCAAGCGGCTTTGTTAAGCGCCAGCGATGCTTTAGCCGTGAACTTTCAATCGGATTCGTCCAAGCTGCAACGGCGCTTGCCAACAGTTGTGCCTGTGTTAGAAACTCAGCCGGTTGCCGATAGCGGTGACGCCGCAGATGATCCTGTAGTGTTAGTGGGCGAAAATAAAACCTGGATTGTGGGCACCAACAAACAGCGTGGCTTGGCGGTGTACAATCTCGACGGCCAACAAATACATTTCTCGCCTCGTGGTCGGTTGAATAATGTCGACGCGGTAAAACTCAGCGACAATGAATTTTTGTTGGCCGCAACCAATCGCACCGATAAAACCATCGATTTATTTCGTGCAAATTTAGCCACCAATACGTTCCGGTATACTGCGAATATTGCCTTAAATATGGATGATCCTTACGGTTTGTGCATGGCTTTTTATGAGGGAGGAGTTAGCGTTTTTCCTGGCGATTCCGAAGGTCAAGTACAACACTGGCAATTAAATTCGGATTTGGCCGGCGGTTCGCTGCAACAAACGTTTAAATTCAATAGCCAAACCGAAGGTTGTGTAATGGATACACAAACCAATCAACTGTACATTGGCGAGGAAGCGCTGGGAATTTGGCAGTTCGATCTCGATTCGGGTAAACGTGAATTAATAAAATCCGTTGACGAGGGCAATTTGGTTGCGGATGTTGAGGGCATGGATATTTATTATGGCGCTGATCGTAAAGTTCTTGTGGTATCCAGCCAGGGTGACGACAGTTATGTGCTGTACGACTTAAACAACGGCAAATTACTCAGTAAGTTCCAAATTGTGGGCGATGTAAGCCAAGGCATCGATGGCGCATCGGAAACCGACGGTTTAGCGGTTTCGGCTAGCGCTATTCCAGGCTTTCCAAACGGTGTGCTGGTGGTGCAAGATGGTCGAAATCGTGCACCTACAGAAGCCCAAAACTTTAAAGTCATTGATTGGCGATCGATACAAGCGTTGATTAATTAACCCTATCGACTTTCTATTCACTTTCCATTCAAACCTATAAAAGCCCGCAATCGCGGGCTTTTTTGCAACCATTTGATGAGTTATTGTTGAGTGAGTGTTTGGCCACTTATGTAATTAACATGTTAATAAGGAGCGGAAAAACCAAGCGGCTGAGTAGCCGTAATAATTATTAAGTAGCTGTAACAAATACTTAATAGCTTTGTTTACAATTGTTAAGCCATTACTGCCTTCTCGATTAGTTGTAATAAAAAATCCTAGCACACTGCTGTCTTTGCTATATAAGATTAAAAAATAACGCCATCTTGCGACATTTCCCTTAAATTTCCCACATTACTCTGGTGTACGACCGTCGAGCTAGTACAATTCCTGGGTCGTTTTCCGGTAACTCTCAATTAGCAGCAATAAAAAGCAGGAGGTGAAGATGTCTGATGTTTATCAAGCTCCTCAGTCAGAATTGACTGAGGCAATAGGTTCTTCCGAGTATGGGTCTATCGAAAAAGGAATTAATGGCGATTACCCGTTTTCAATTGGCGATGTTTTAAACGAAGCCTGGGCGCGCACCAATGGCGCAAAATTTAAGCTGAATTGGGCATGCGGGCTGTATTTTCTCGTGTACTTGGCTGTATACCTTGTGTCTACTTTCATTATTGGCGCGCTAGCGCTCGGTGGTGGAGATTTAGCGAGTATTGCATTCGGTAGCTTAATATCGGGAGTTTTAGTGGCAGCCGTATCCACACCTCCGCTTGTTGGTGTAATGGTATTAGGGTTGAATCGATCGATGGATCAACCCATAAATCCTACCGCAATTTTCCAGCATTATCAGTATATCGTACCTTTGCTTATCGCCATGGTATTGATGTATATCTTTCTTGCAATTGGGTTTTTACTTTTAATTATCCCAGGTATTTATCTCGCTGTTGCCTACTCCTTTACCTTGATGTTAATCGTCGACAAAGGGTTGTCTCCTTGGCAAGCTCTTGAAACATCAAGGAAAGCCATTACCAAGCGTTGGTTTACTTTTTTTGTGTACATGTTGTTAATTGGTTTAATTAATCTAATCGCATCCATACCACTGCTTATTGGACTAATTTGGACCGTACCTATGTCGATTATTGCATTTGGTATTATCTACCGTAATATGTTTGGCTTTGGACCAGAATCACCAAGCGAAACTGCGAATGGCTGAATTGATTGACAACCGCTACTGGGTTGAGACCCCTGAAGGGGTAGATTTACAAGCAAGTTTAGCGGGGCCGGCGCCAAGGGCGCTGGCTTTTATTATTGATACTATTTTACGCACTGTTGCTTATATTGTCGGCGGTATTATCGTCGGTATTTTAGATTGGGCTATGGGCCTGCTGTTAATTTTTGTGTTTTTGTTGGAATGGTTTTATCCCGTATTTTTTGAAGTTTTAAACAATGGGCAAACCCCCGGCAAACAAGTTGTGCACATTGCTGCGGTTAACGACGATTTAACGCCCGTTAACTGGAACACCTCCCTGGTGCGTAATTTGGTTCGGGCAGTGGATATGCTACCTTTGTTTTATCTGGTTGGATTTATTAGCTGTTTAGTAACCAAAAACAGCCAGCGTATTGGCGATATCACCGCGGGTACGTTAGTTATTTACAAAAGCAAGGTGGCAGAGGCCGCAGAGCTGCCCGATGTGCCAGCTCAGGTGCCCAGCGAACCCTTGGCTCTGGATGATCAATTGGCAATAATTCATTTTACCGAGCGTTTTAAGCGCTTATCTGATAGTCGCCAGCAAGAATTGGCCAACGTGTTGGCAACAAAGTACGATCGTAAAGATGATGAGGCTGTTCAATATTTGCACGGTTTGGGGCGTTGGTTGTTAGGTGATAAAAATTGAAACAACAAGTTTTTGAACAGTTGCACACGCCTTTATGGCAAGAAATGGAACATTTGCTCAATGACGGCAAGTTAACACCAGATGATGATTTTCCCAATCGTTATCGCACTGTCTGTCAACACTTGGCTGTTGCTAAATCCCGGCAGTACACCTCTTCGTTAATCAATCGCCTGAACCGCCTCGTGGTATCAGGCCATCTAGTGTTGTATCAAAAAAATAAAACCTCCCAAGCCGCATGGATCTGGTTTTTGTTGTACGGTTTTCCCAAAACCATTCGTGCCAATGCACACTTTGTTTTATGGGCGGGCATTTTATTTGTTGGCCCACTATTGGCGTTGGCGCTTGGCTGTTATTACAACGAAAATTTAATTTACAGTTTGTTGGATGTCAGTAATGTTAGTGAGTTTGAAGGCATGTACAACCCAGAGGGCAGCGTGGTCGGCCGGGTTCGTGAGTCTGACACCGACCTAATGATGTTTGGCCATTACATTCGCAATAATATTGGTATCGGCTTTCAAACTTTCGCCGGCGGTATTTTGCTCGGGCTGGGGTCTATTTTTTTCTTAGTTTATAACGGTGTTTACATCGGCGGTATTGCCGGGCACTTAACGCAACTGGGCTATGTTGATACCTTTTACGGCTTTGTTACAGGGCACGGTGCGTTTGAGTTAACGGCAATTGTATTTTGTGGTGCGGCGGGATTAAAACTTGGCTTTAGTTTACTGGACCCCGGCCCGTTAAAACGTATGGACGCCTTGCGCTCGGCTGGCCGGCAAGCCATTTTAATCGTTTACGGCTCGGCGCTCATGTTATTGATTGCGGCGTTTATCGAAGCTTTTTGGTCGTCAAGCCGCGATTTACCTCTCTCGATTAAATACACCACCGGTGCTGTATTTGCTGTTTTACTAATTCTTTATTTCTGTCTCGCTGGCCGCTCCCATGAATCTTGAACAAATTATTATTGAGCCCCGCCCGCGCGGGGCTTGGGAAGCGGTCGATTTGGGCTTTCGCTTAGCTCGCAGGTGGTACCTCACGCTATTTTTGCTTTGGCTTGTACCGGCTGTGCCCGTTGCTATTTTAGCGACGATTTTGTTTTCCGATAGAATTTGGCTCATCGGTTTAACCGTGTGGTTTTTCAAACCGTTGTTGGATCGTGCGCCTTTGTATTTTATCAGCCGGGCTATTTTTTCTGATGTACCCACATTTTGGGGAACCATTCGAAAGTTGCTTTCCGTTTGGCAGCGCGATTGGTTTTTATGGCAAACCTGGCGACGCTTGAGTCTTACTCGATCCTACGATGTGCCGATCACTTTATTAGAAGGCTTAACCGGTAAAAAGCGCAATGCTCGTTTGGCGGTATTACATCGTAATGGCAGTGGTGTAGCCATTTGGTTAACCGTAATTTGTGTGATTTTTGAACTGGTATTGTTCTTTGGGTTACTTATGTTTCTCAGTGCTTTGATGCCAGAATATTCGAGCTTTCAGTTTATTGAGGATAATTTTATATTTTCCTCATTTGGCCACTGGGTGGCTGAAGTACTTTTTATTGTCGTCATGGCTATGGTTGCGCCTTTTTATGTGTGTGCTGGATTTTCTCTATACATCAATCGGCGTATAGACTTAGAAGCTTGGGATGTGGAACTGCGCTTTCGTCAAATGGCAGCACGGCATGAAGCCAAGAAAAAACCCAAATTACACGGTGCGGCGGTTATCGCTTTGGCCTGTATGCTATTGGTTGGCGGCGAGGTGCCAAAAGCCGTTGCTCAGTCTTCGGATTCAGTAAATCAAGAACTCCAAGCATCCACTGATTGGCCAGATAAAACGATTGCGGCGGTGGCCAATAGTGAAAATGCTCAGACATTAATTGACGAGGTAAAATCCAGCGGCGATTTTGACAGCCAAGAGCAAGTAACACGTTGGCGATTAAGAACCTACAACACCGATGGCTCTTTTTGGGAATGGCTTAAAAATCTATTTTCTTGGGATAGCGACGAAGACACTCAAGACAATAACTTTGACTGGCAAATGCCGAACTTGGCTGTGGTGTTAGAGGTATTGCTGTGGAGTTTGGTTATTTTTATCGTTTTGTGGGTTATTTACCATTACCGGCAGTTTATTCGCACTTGGGTGATGAGTGTGGGAGGAGCAAGCCCCGCTATCGAAAGCGAACCAGTAACCATGTTATTCGGTTTAGAGGTTACCAAAGAAAGTTTGCCCGATGACGTTGCCGGCCAAGTCATGTTTTTATGTAACCACTCAGAATATCGCCAAGCCCTCAGCTTACTTTATCGGGCTACTTTGGCTTCTCTGGCCCACGATCACGGATTTAAATTTCACGACAGCTACACCGAAGGCGAATGTGTGGCCGTCGTCCGCACAGCGGGAGACGAAAAACTCAGTGCATTCACTCAGGAGCTAACACGTGCCTGGCAATCTCTGGCTTATGGCCATCAGTTGCCATCGCGCTCGGCAATCGAAGGGTTAAGCCGCCGCTGGCAAGAGTTGTTTGATCATGAACAATAGACTTACGCTGTTTGTTTTTATTCTGCTGGCCGTTATCGGCACGGCATTGTTTTTTGCTTTGTTTGAATCCTACGAGGAAACCGTTGATAAAGGTTGGAGTAGCAAAGCTTACAGTAACTACTTTTTAGCGGCCGAAGAGTTTTTAAAACGTACTGGCAAAAGTGCCGATACCTTTTACAAGTTATCCGATACCTTACCCTTAAATGATGTAAACGCCTTAATTATCGACGATGGTAACTTGGTAATTAATGGTTACGACCAACGACAAATTCTGAGCTGGGTAGAGAGCGGCGGGCAATTGATTTTATTTGCTCCACTATCGAGCGGTAATCTGGAGGCAGGAACACTACTGCACGCATTGGATATTACGGTGGATCGCACCGATTACAGTTCTCGAGAATGCACAGAGCCGGAAGAAGAGGAATCCAACACCGAAGAAAACCCCGAATTACAGGAAGCCGAACCTCTAGATTGGCAGATTAACGATGATGCACCTTCCGATTTGGCGGAATCCCTTGCAGAGCAAGACGATGAATACAATTGGGATGATGAGAATTGCGAAGATGTAGATGAAGAAAGAACTCTAACCCGACTGGAGTTCTCCCATGTCGCAGAAACTATTGAGGTAAGACTTAGTCCTTATTATACGCTGATGCATCCCGCGTTGGAGGAAAGCGCCTCGTACAACAGTTGGCAACCCGATTATTGGCAAGGTACCGAGTGGGGCGTTCATTACATGGAGTTTGTAGCGGGCGAGGGTGTCATCAGTGTAATGTCGAATGACAGTATTTGGGAAAATTACAATATTCAAGAGCACGACAACGCTTTTTTACTGCATGTGTTGACTCAAGATGCCGATACCGTTGCTATTGTATTGGATCGTGGCGCCGCTTCTTTGTGGGAATTAATGTGGCGCTATGGAACTGAATTAATGGTGTCGTTAATTCTTTGGTTATTAATGTGGATGGTTTACCGAGCCAGACGTTTTTTGCCACCGGTAGAAACTCAGTACACGGTACGCCGCTCGTTAGTTGAACACCTTCAGGCGGTGGCTAGCTTTTGGTGGCAACATAAAAAAATGGAAAGGTTGCTCAACCCCATGCGCGCCGATATTAAATATAAAGCGAGTTTTTACATTACGGGGTTTGTTAATTTATCACAAGCCGAGCAATACCAGGCATTGGCCGAAATCGCAAATTTGCCCATTGAACAAGTTGCTCAATGTATGTCGGGCACAGACATTACCAGCGAAGTTACGTTTACCAATACCGTTAAAACACTGCAGATTATTCAATTCAATTTACATTAAAATTTCATTTACATTAACAAGAGATCGACCATGGATATTGAACAGGCCAGCGCAAAACTACAGGCGATACGAGCACAACTGAACAGCAAACTTTTGGGACAATCCGATGTTGTCGAGCAAGTGCTGGTGGCTTTGTTATCCAATGGCCATGTATTAATTGAAGGCATTCCCGGTTTGGGTAAAACCTTGTTAGTACGAGCCTTAGCTAACTGTTTTGCCGGCGAGTTTAAGCGCATTCAGTTTACGCCGGATTTAATGCCTGCGGATATTACGGGCCATGTTATGTACGATATGGAAACCAATCGTTTTCATTTACGCTCCGGACCGATTTTTACCAACTTGTTGTTAGCCGATGAAATCAACCGAGCACCGGCTAAAACACAAGCGGCATTGTTGGAGGCTATGCAGGAGCGGCAGGTTACCTTAGAAGGCGAATCCCGGCCGATGACTTTGCCGTTTATGGTGCTGGCAACACAAAACCCTATCGAGCAAGAAGGTACCTACCCATTGCCCGAGGCAGAACTTGATCGTTTTCTTTTAAAAATATTCATCGATTACCCCAGTTTCGATCACGAACTGCAAATCGCCAAACAAATTACTACCGGCCACACCGACGACCAACCCGACTTTACCGAAGCTGATACTCTAGTTAGCGCCGATGATATTCAAGCACTACAAAGTTTGGCTTCCACCATTGAGGTGGACGAGCAAGTGTTGGAATACTCCGTGCGTTTGGTGCGTGCTACACGCGAAAGTGCCGCCTTACAAATTGGAGCCGGACCAAGGGCCAGTATTGCATTGTTACGAACGGCTCGCGCAAGAGCTTTGTTGCAAGGCAACAGTTTTGTGGTGCCCGACGATGTAAAAGCCATGGCGCTCCCGGTAATGCGCCATCGAATAAAATTAGCCGCAGAAATGGAAATAGAAGGCCTGAGTAACGACCAAGTTTTGCAGCAAATTATCGATACGGTAGAAGCGCCGCGCGTATGACCCCAAGCTCCCTATTATTAAAATTGCTGGCAGTCTGGAGCGGCCTGGCGCTGGTTTTGGCTGCATTGCGTATTGGCGAAATGCCCATCGAGTTTTTAAGTTCGGTTTGGTTGTATTCTGGAATCGCTTTGGGTTTGGTGGCTGTGGTAGATGCTTTATCGTTTGGCCCGGGTAAGCAGTTGCATATTACACGCACTGTGCCCGGTTCGTTAGCGTTGGGCGTTGCTACAAAAATAAAATTGTATTTGGTTAATCACAGCCATCGAACACTGCAATTCACTCTGGCCGAGGCGCCCAACGCCAAGCTCACCGTCGACCAGTTACCGACTTCTCTGGCATTAAAACCCAGCGAAACCTGTCATGTAAACTACACTCTAACACCCATTGGCCGCGGCGATGTAACCCTTGATCAACTGTACATTCGTTATCGATCTCGCTGGTCGTTGTGGCGTTTTCGCGTTAAAGCTGCCGAAGTCGCTTCCGCAAAAATATACCCTAATTTTTCACCCATTGCTTTTATCGCCTCGCTGGGGTTAGAGCAGCAAATTCAGCAACTGGGAATTCATTTGGCCCAGCGCCGGGGTGAAGGCATGGAATTTAAGCAATTGCGCGAATTCGTAGAAGGCGATGCCTTACGCCAAATCGACTGGAAGGCTATGGCGCGCTATCGCAAACCGATTTCTCGCGAATACCAGGATGAGCGCAATCAAGATATTTTTTTCCTGCTCGACTGCGGTCGCCGACTGCGCCACAAAGATGGCGACCTCAGCCATTTTGATCACGCGCTTAATGCCATACTGCTGACGTCTTACATTGCCATTAATCAAGGTGATTCTGCAGGGTTGTGTAGTTTTGCCGGAGCTGAGCGCTGGTTGAGCCCGGTGAATGGTGTCACCGGTGTTAATCAAATTTTAAATTTACTGTACGATCTAGAAAGCACCACGCAGAACAGTGACTTTTTGCAGCTGGCCGAAAATTTTGCCAGTCGTCATCGCCGGCGTTCGCTGGTAATTATTGTCAGTAATATTCGCGAAGAAGACAGTGACGATTTAATTCGAGCGACACGATTGTTAGCAAAAACTCACGTGGTTATGGTGGCCAGCCTGCGTGAGCAAATTCTGGACGACTCGCTTAAAAAACCAGTAAACAGCTTTAGCGATGCCCTAAATTACTCGGCCAGCCATGATTTTATGGCCAGTCGCCGGCAACTTATGCGACAGCTTACATCGGCGGGGGGGGTCGTCGTGGATGCGTTGCCAGATCAATTACACATAAAACTTGTGGATGAATATTTACGATTAAAACGCAGTCACAGGCTTTAAATTTGCTATCCTCTAACAAAAGCAATCTTTACCTTAAAATTCCAAAAAAACGAGGTTACCTTGGTTACCCGCAAATGTTTACCGGTATTTTTATTGTGCTTTGCTTCCTGTGCTTGGTCTGGTACCTATAAATACCAATTGGAGGCCAAGCTCCACTATCGCAGTAGCGACGATAACCGCTTCGCCACGGCCTTTCCTTTTTCGCCTGCCCAATTGCCTGTTGGGCAATCCAACGCTTTATTAGAGACCGTCGATCCGGGTGATCATTTCGAGATTTCCACCATCAGTTTTTCGGGACTGTGGCGCAGTAAATCCGGCTTGAGCGCACGTTTTCGCATCGATGCCATTGATCTTTACGATCGCAATCCGACCTCTGACGATCACGAAATCGATTTAGATTCATTGATCATTAAGTACCAACAACCGCTGAATTCAGCGGTCAGCGACGACGGCCACTATTACCTGCAGGTGGGTAAATTTGCCAAATTTGAACGGCAAGAAGCGCGGCGGCTGGAAAGCTACGGTGTGGTTTCTACCACATTTAATCGGTTTGAAGATTCCGGCATCGAGGCGGGCATACAACTGGGCCAAGGGCTTTACGGTAAGTTTTCTTACACCACGGGCAACCCGGTTTTTATCCGTGATACCAATGCGCTGGCCGGCGACAACGGCACCCGAGAATTGCGCGAAAGCCCCAACCCCGACCCTTCCTTGGGCAGTGGCATTGTTACCCTGTACGATGCAGAAATAGAAAATTTTGATTTGAGTGATAATCCAGAATTGGGCTTGGGCATTGGTTATCGGTGGCAAACGCCCAACCCATCGCAATTGTTAGATGTGTTGTTGTTTGGTTATGAGCGAGAGCTTGCGCAGTCGCGCTCGCTAAACGGAACCTTTTACGGTGCCGATCTGGATTTATTCGATTTGGGCGAAGTCATTCCCGGTGCCGATATTCGTTTGCCCGTAACGGGTGATAAAAAACGCGAATATGGTTTAAATATTCGCTATCAATACGAGCAATTTAATGTGTTCGGCCAAGTGGTTAGCCAAGATTTGGGTGGATTGGATCGCCACGGTTACGAAATAGAATTGGCTTACACCTGGAACCTGCCCATAAAAATTACACCGGTGATTCGTTATTCGGAACTGAGTAATCGTTTTATCGGCAATCGGCAATATCCAGCGCCCAGTGTCTGGTGGGATTGGACCAAAATCGACTACGGGCTCAATCTAAAAATCAATAAAAACCTGGATGCAATAATTGAATACACCCACAACGAATTCGAACGTGGCGGTCGGGTTGATAACAATAACGAGTTGCTGTTGACACTGAGGATTCAGTGGCCCGAATAGGTTTTTTGTGTTGCATGAAAATGGCCATTAATTGATAGAAATTAATAATTAGCTTAGCCAATTCTTAAACCAATGGTTTAGTTTATCGGGGTTACGCACAATGTAGGCCTCGCTAATTTTTGTACCATCGGTTTCGAGTATTATTAATTGTTCCAATTCGCCTTCGATAAACATTAAAACACCTACGTCACCGTTTACATTAACGGGCTCCAGAGTAATGCTGTTTTCAGCTACCGGAAATTTGCGCTTTAAACCCATTAATAGCCGCAATATTTTATCCGCTCCATAAATAGGCCGCAGTGCCGCAGAGCGTTTGCCTCCGCCGTCACTGATCAGCAGGGCATCGTCTTTTAGTAAGCTTTTTAAGTTTTCTACCGAACCTAGGGTAATGGCCTCAATAAACGCGCTTAGCATTTTTTGTTGAGACTCCGCTGGGGCTTGTTGGGATCGTGGTTTGGCCACCGATTTGCGTGCGCGTGAGGCCAGTTGCCGCACTGCAGACTCGCTGCGCTCAATAATTTCGCCGATTTCTGTAAGGCTTAAATCGAAAATATCGTGCAATAAAAATGCGACACGCTCTAGTGGCGATAACCGTTCTAAGGCCACCAAAAAAGCGTAAGAAATATCGTCGGCGTACTCTGTTACGGCCAGAGCACTGAGTGAATGGGACTCTACCGGCTCGGGCAGCCAGGGGCCAAGGTACGCCTTGCGGCGCACTTGTTCGTGTTTGAGTTTATCCAAACAAAGCCTCGACACCAGTGTGGTGAGAAAGGCTTCGTCAGAGCGTATGGTTTCCAACTTGGATTGCGACCACTTCAGCCACGCGTCTTGAACCACGTCTTCGGCATCCATAAAACTGCCTAGCATGCGATAGGCGAGTCCTAGTAATCGATTACGATGTTGCTCAAAACGCGCGGTGGAGGTTTGCATTCCGTTCCAATTTTTTGGCTTCAGTGAGGCAATATTTGATCACTAACCTGTAGTTGATGGCAAATCGAATCAAACCCTAGCGTGCGTTTTAATTGCGGGTACAGGCGCACCGAATGCAGTGCCAAAGTTAAATCAATCAAGCCCGCATCACTCCAGCGATCCAGCACCGCTTGGCGATGCTGCTCGGCGGCGGGCGACTGAGTCAGCGCCGATGCGGCAAATTGATAAGCCACCAGTACATCCTCGTTCATCGCCTCGGTATTGTCTTTCAAAACCGCCACAATTTGATTGGCCGAGACATTGGCCTCACTGGCCATATGAATGGTGAGTTGAAGACAGGGGCCGCAGTCTTCCTGTTTTAAACCCATTAATTTAGCGGTAAAAGCCGCATCGGTGGGGATGTGCTCCAGATTAGCGTGGAAATCCGTAATTTGGTTAAGGGCTTTAAAGCCGTGCTCGGAATGCTCCAACAGATACAACATATAGCTAACGTCGTAATCGTAGTGCTCACCCATATTGATAACCATTTGGCGTGCTTCTGAGGTCATAAATACTCCTAATCATCGATAGTTTTAAGGTTTCATTTAACTAGACGATTCAGGTCGGTCTGATGTGACATAACAGCACAAAATTTTATTTGATCAATAAACAAGCAATTTGAAGGGGCTTGATGCAGGGAAGTTCACTTTAAGGTATCAAGGCGATGAGATTGTTAATGTGCCCAGTAAATTAGATAAGATTTACCAAAACTCCTTAACTGAGCTATCGTACTGATCAGTTAAAGTGACTGGCTACAATTTTTTATGTGCTTCCCACTCCTTTCAACTCATGGGTATCAGCGAGGTTTACACCACAATTGCCGGCACTGTTTTGTCGATGTACAGCAGCGCTTTGATAAACCCTTAAAAACAACCTTTAAACAAATCTAAAACCAAAAACCAAAAACCAAAAACCAAAAAACCAAAACAAGACAGTGCAATTAATGGCCGTAAGTTCAAAAAAACAGCCACCGGGAACAAGGTCGCTGAAATTACAATCAGTAAAAGAATAACTTCATTAAAAAACACTTTACTAATGCTCTTCAGTCGCTGCCATTTCACGCACTAAAATTGCATGCTTGCGAGTCATTCCCCAGCGGTATCCTCCTAATTCGCCACTTTGGCGAATGACTCGATGGCAGGGTATGACCAGTGCAATTGGGTTAGCGCCAATGGCCGTGCCCACCGCGCGTGAGGCTTTGGGATTATCGAGGGTATTGGCGATTTGCGAATAGGTGGCTAGCGAGCCTTTTTGTATTTGCAATAAAGCTCGCCACACATTGATCTGAAAATTGGTGCCTTTTACCCAAATCGATAAAGGCGCATTTTTACTGCTGCCGGAAACAACTGTGTCGAGTACGCGGCCGGTATGCACAGCATCCGCAACTAATTGCGCTTTAGGCCAACTATTTTGCAGCCGCGCGAGCGGTTCCTCAAAGGCATTGGTTTGCACGAAGTCCATCTGGCAAATTCCGCGCTCGGTAGTGGCGATAAAAACCTCGCCGAACGGAGTAGTGTGATAGCCGTAGCGTATTGTTAAGTGTTCGCCTTGGCTTTTGTATTCCGAAGGGGTAACGGCTTCCAGTTGCACAAAATGGTCGTAGAGCCGCGACTGGCCACTTAACCCCAGCTCCAAGCTGGCATCAAACACCGACGAGGGGCTTTGCAAGAGCTGTTTGGCATGCTCCAGAGTCAGCGCTTGCAGGTATCGCTTAGGGGTGACGCCAGCCCAACGGCTGAACAGCCGTTGAAAGTGAAATTCACTGAGGTTAACTTGCCGAGCCACTTCCGCCAGGGTGGGTTGCTGTTGGCTGTGGCTGCGTAAATAGTCGATGGCGCGGGCAATTTTTTCGTAATCAGACATAGTGTGAGTGGCTAAGAGCTTGAACGGGCACCAGTTTGCGGTATTTCGTTGCTTGCGGCTATCCGAATCTTGCTGTTTTGATCGACGCAAACATCGATGTGGCCTAAGCAATACATTTGGCCTAGATCAAATCAACGCTGGGTTAATCAGCAGCGGAATACACAGGTTTTATAATCGCGGCGTTATTGGAATACAAAGCGAATGACCTGTATGAAAACCGAATTATTATCGCCGGCGGGCACCCTCAAAAACATGCGCTACGCGTTTGCCTACGGTGCCGACGCCGTGTACGCAGGCCAACCACGCTACAGCTTGCGTGTGCGTAATAACGAGTTCAACAAGTTAGACATTATGGCCCAGGCTATTGAAGAGGCGCACCGGTTAGGTAAGCGGTTTTATCTGGCCTCTAACATCAGTCCGCACAACGACAAGGTGCGCTCGTATCTGCGCGATCTAGAACCCGTTATAGCCATGCAACCGGATGCGCTCATCATGAGCGATCCCGGTTTAATTATGATGGTGCGCGAAACCTGGCCCGAGCAGGAAATTCACTTGAGTGTTCAAGCCAACGCGGTTAACTACGCGGCGGTTAAGTTTTGGGCTAAGCAGGGTATTCGTCGGGTAATATTGTCTCGCGAGTTATCCATCGACGAGATCGCCGAAATTCGCCAACAGTGCCCCGATGTGGAGTTGGAAGTCTTCGTCCACGGCGCTTTGTGCATTGCCTATTCGGGTCGCTGTTTGCTCAGTGGTTATATGACGCACCGCGACTCCAACCAGGGCGCTTGCACCAACAGTTGTCGCTGGCAGTATAACGTTCACGACGCTCAAGAAACCGACACGGGGGATTTAATAGCCGTTGATGTGGGTAACTCCCACTCCAATTTTGATCAAGCGCCGGCAGTTTTACTGCAAGAAAAAAGCCGGCCCGAAGAATTATTGCCTGCCTACGAGGATGAGCACGGCACCTACATCATGAATTCCAAAGATTTGCGTGCGGTTCAACATGTGCAGCGGCTGGTTGAGATTGGCGTGGAGAGTTTAAAAATAGAGGGGCGCACTAAATCTCATTATTACGTGGCGCGCACGGCACAGATTTATCGCGCCGCCATAGATGCCGCCGAACGCGGCGAGGCATTTAATTGGGAATGGCTGGCAGAGTTGGAACATTTGGCCAATCGTGGTTATACCGAAGGTTTTTATCGTCGACACGTGCCCGAGGAGTATCAAAATTACGAGCAGGGCGTATCGACCAATCCTCATCAACAATTTGTGGGCGAAATTATTGAGGTAAATTCGTCGGATAAATGTCTCACCGTGGAGGTAAAAAATCGATTTTGTGTGGGCGATCAACTGCAGCTTATTACGCCGCAGGGTAATTTAGTGTTTGATAATTTCTCTATGACTAATGGCAATGACGAGCCTATTTCCGTAGCTCCTGGCTCGGGTTATGTCGTAAAAATATTAATTCCCGATAGCAGTGGTATTTCAAATGACAACCTCGCTAACGCATTGCTCATGAGGTTTTTGCCAGACGGTTAATCCTAGTAAAATTTTATTTTTAACTAGAATATCTAGCTAATTGTTAGATAGCTAAACAATCTACCGTTGGCATTTACGCCTTATTTTTTATATGGAATATTGCGGGGTTCCTGGCTAGGCTGTAGATAGCCCTTACAACCCAACAAAACCTACTAAGCAAGTGAGGAGTTAGTGCCATGGCTAATTTACCTGATGTTAAAGAAGTTGCCAAAGTCTTTTCCGATCATCTCGCCTCCGCCGAAGTCAGCGACAAAGCCGTTTTGGCATTGGCGGAAGAAGTGGTTACCGTAGATTCCGCGCCAATTGCTTTGGATATTTGTCAGTATGGTATCTGCGTTGATTATCGAATCCCCCGTCGCGGTTTGGGCGAGTTAATCAACCGGTTTGAAAACCTCCGCAACGTTGGCAAAATCGAAATCTTCCCAGAAGGCATTATTAACCCCGATCACTTTCGGGTGCGCGCAGAGCATTTAGGCAAGCGCTAAATAATGGCAAAATTTTATTAACGCTTGGGGATAAATTATGTCGTTGCTAAAAGGTGAGACTTCGTCGTTGCCAGTACCGAATGAAATGCCCAATTACAGTGGTTTTTTAAAAAGCCGTGTCATTCAATTGCATTTAACGCAGCGATGTAATTTATCTTGTACACATTGTTATTCGTCGTCCGACCCTTATAAATGCCAGGAGCTACCCAGAAATTGGTTAACCCGAGTGCTGGCCGATTTACGTTGTGAGGGCTACGAGGTTATTTGTTTTTCGGGCGGCGAGCCGTTAGTACACAAAGATTTTATCAGTATTTGTCGCAACGCTCAGTTGCTGGGATACAAGCTGGTTACCATTTCCAACGGGATTGCCATTAACAATAAAAATGTGGGGCTACTTAAGCAATATTTATCGTTGATTGGCATTAGTATCGATGGGCCTGAAGCGCTGCACAATTCGCTGCGCGGTAACAACGCATTTCGTCGCACAATGAAAGGCATTGAATGCCTGCAAGAGGCGCAAATTCCTTTTGGAATAGCCCATTGCGTTACCCGAACGTCGCTGCAGCATTTACCTTGGTTGCTGGAGTTTTGTTTGCAAAATAACGCGGGCTTGTTGCAATTGCACCCATTGGTTGCGGTGGGCAGAGGTAACGAAATGTACGATGAACACGCCTTAACGCAACGCGATTCAGCGC
>CAYFFE010000064.1:0-20793 GCA_964342265.1 uncultured Cellvibrionaceae bacterium
CTGAACGATGACTATACGCCCATGGAGTTTGTGGTAGAGGTTTTAGAGAGGTTTTTCTCTATGCATCGAGAGCAGGCCACACAAGTAATGTTAAAAGTACACACCAATGGCAGCGCGGTCTGTGGCATCTTCACCCGAGACATCGCGGAGACCAAAGCCGCTCAGGTTAACCAGTATGCTCGCGACAATGAGCATCCTTTACTGTGCGAAATTGCCGTGGTGGACGACGACGATTAAATTTAGGTTGTTTCAGAGAGGTTGAATCAATGTTAAGCAAGGACTTAGAAGTAACCTTGAATCAGGCCTTCAAGGGTGCTCGCAACAAGCGTCATGAATTCATGACCGTTGAGCACTTATTGTTGGCACTGATCGACAATGACGCGGCGGCCACCGTTTTGCGCGCCTGCGGTGCTGATCTCACTGTGCTCAGAAAAGAATTACTTGAGTTCGTTGATTCAACCACACCGTTGATTCCGGAAAACGACACCGAGCGCGAAACCCAGCCCACACTGGGGTTCCAGCGGGTTTTGCAACGGGCGGTGTTTCACGTTCAATCGTCTGGCCGCAAAGAGGTAACCGGGGCCAATGTCTTGGTGGCCATCTTCAGCGAGCAAGAAAGTCAGGCGGTTTATTACCTGAAACAGCAAAATATCGCTCGCATTGACGTGGTTAACTTCATTACCCACGGCATCTCCAAAGTCACAGGCCAAAACGAGAGCGGTATCGACGGCGCCCAAGAACAGGGCGACGAAGAGAGCATTGCTGCGGCAGAGTCGGGCGCCAGCAGCCCACTCGACTCCTACGCCACCAATCTCAACGAGGAAGCCAAGCAAGGCCGAATCGACCCTCTGGTTGGCCGCGACATCGAATTAGAGCGAGTTGCTCAGGTACTGGCACGCCGGCGCAAGAACAACCCGCTGCTGGTGGGCGAGTCCGGCGTAGGTAAAACCGCCATCGCCGAGGGCCTTGCCAAGCGCATCGTCGATGGCGACGTGCCCGATGTATTGCTAGAGAGCACCGTGTATTCTCTGGATTTGGGCTCGCTACTGGCAGGCACCAAGTACCGCGGCGACTTCGAAAAACGCTTTAAAGGCTTACTGGCCCAATTAAAGAAAAAAGAAAAAGCCGTGCTGTTTATCGATGAAATCCACACCATCATCGGTGCGGGCGCGGCGTCTGGCGGCGTAATGGACGCCTCCAACCTGCTGAAGCCACTGTTAACCTCTGGCGATTTGCGTTGCATCGGCTCCACAACCTTCCAGGAATATCGCGGTATTTTCGATAAAGATCGCGCATTATCGAGAAGATTCCAAAAGATCGATGTTAATGAGCCCAGTGTGGAAGACACCTACCACATTCTTAAAGGCTTGAAGTCGCGCTTTGAGGAGCATCACTCGCTCAAATACACCGACTCCGCCTTGCGAGCAGCGTCTGAGCTGGCGTCTAAGTACATTACCGATCGATTCATGCCCGATAAGGCCATCGACGTGATCGACGAAGCCGGTGCGTATCAGCAATTATTGCCGCCCAGCAAGCGTCGCCGCCAAATTGGTACGGCCGACATCGAAAAAATCGTCGCTAAAATTGCCCGCATTCCACCAAAGAGCGTAAGCAGCTCCGACAAAGAGCAGCTTAAAAAGCTCGATGAGCAACTGCGCTTGACCGTGTTTGGGCAAAACGACGCCATCGATGCGCTGTCTACGGCCATTAAACTGTCGCGCGCGGGCTTAGGGGCTCCCGATAAGCCTGTGGGTTCATTCCTATTCTCCGGCCCAACGGGAGTGGGTAAAACCGAGCTTTGCCGCCAATTGGCTTCTGCCATGGGTATTGAGCTGTTGCGCTTTGATATGTCGGAATACATGGAGCGCCACACGGTTTCGCGCTTAATAGGCGCACCTCCCGGCTATGTGGGCTTCGATCAAGGTGGCCTGCTCACCGAGGCGGTAACCAAGCACCCCCACTGTGTGGTCTTACTCGATGAAATCGAAAAAGCCCACCCAGAAGTGTTTAACCTATTGTTGCAGGTAATGGATCACGGCACATTAACGGACAACAACGGCCGCAAGGCAGATTTCCGCAATGTGATTTTGATTATGACCACCAACGCCGGTGCCGAAGAAATGAGCAGAGCGTCTATTGGCTTCTCTCACCAGGATCACAGTACCGACGGAATGGAAGCCATCAAAAAGCTGTTTACGCCAGAATTCCGCAACCGCTTAGATGCGATTATTCAGTTTACTGGCTTGAGCATGGATGTTGTTAAAACAGTGGTGGACAAATTCTTGGTTGAGCTTCAAGCACAACTGGATGAGAAGAAAGTGGTCATCAATGTGAGCGACGAGGCTCGTGATTGGTTCGCTCGCCATGGCTACGACGAAAAAATGGGCGCACGCCCAATGGCTCGTATTATCAAGGAAAAACTCAAGAAACCACTGGCAGAGCTGGTGCTGTTTGGCGAGCTTTCCAACGGCGGCTCTGTGGATGTGTTTGTCGAAGACGACGACATCCGCATAGAGTTAGAAGAAGCCATTGCTTAATCCTGCTCACGCGCTGCTGAATCGCCCTTGATTCTGCACAATACCAACACCCGGCCTCTCACCTGAGAGGCCGGTTTTTCGTTATACAATCACCGTTCTTAGAATCCGCCTATCTTTCTTTTGTGGAATCAATACTTTTACGAACCATTTTTTTGCCAATCAGTTCTCTTGCGAAAATAATTGCACAAATCAAACGCTCGGTATTTTGGGGATGGCGGGGTAGGGAAGAGGGTTAACGAGCCCGGTAGGTGATACGAGCCTTGGATAGATCGTAGGGAGTCATTTCGACCTTGACCTTGTCGCCGGTTAAGATACGAATGTAGTTTTTACGCATTTTCCCAGAAATGTGGGCAGTTACCACATGGCCATTTTCCAACTTGACGCGGAAGGTGGTGTTGGGCAGGGTATCTACAACCTCGCCTTCCATTTCAATGTTGTCTTCTTTCGCCATTCAGTTGTTTCCTCAAAGTTGTTAATCGGGGGTTAAAATCTATGAATATCAGCTAGTTACGCCACTTAACGGCGATTAGATGAGTCTAACCCTTAGAAAATAGGCGTGAATTGTGCCTGAATAATGGCCGTTAGCCAAGTCGCATTATCAACAATACCGCGCTAACTAAAGAGAGCACTGCATAAATTATGCGAGGTTATACGAAGGGGAGAGGGAAATAACCTACCCTCAATCCAGGTTGACCAAAGGAATATGAACCCGCCACTTTCCAGCCAGATAAAGCTCCAGTGGCTGAAAATTAGTTTTGTAATTCATCTTTCGACATTTTTCGATCCAATACCCCAAATACACGTGCTTGAGCCCGTTTTCTTTGGCGATTTGAATTTGCGCGAGCACGGCATAGGTGCCGAGGCTGCGCTTATCCATATTGGGATCGAAGAAAGTGTACACAGCAGAAATACCCGACTCCAACAAATCCACCACCGCCACGGCAACCAAATTGCCATTTAAGCGCATTTCTATGTAGCGGGTAACGCCCCATTCAGACGTTAAAAAGGATTGGTACTGCTGTCGGCTCGGCGGATACATGTCGCCATCTTGATGGCGCACGTTAATGTAGTCTTCGTAGAGCTGATAATATTCGTCGGCGCTAATATCGTCGATGAGCTTGAGCTCTAGGTCATTGTTCTTTTTGGAGCAGCGTTTTTGCTGACGACTGGGCTCAAAATCATCAACCACTATGCGCGCAGGAATGCAGGCCGCACAACCGCGACAATCGGGTCGATACAGGTGTTGGCCACTGCGACGAAAACCCACCTCAGACAACTGACTGTAAACTGCTTGATCGATCGTAGCATCGGGATCGACGAATAGGGTGGTGGCTACCTGATCTTCAAGATAGCTGCACGTGTGGGGATGGGTTGCAAACAGTCGTAAATTTGCCAAAGCTGCCAACTCTCGCCAATATTTGATCGTTGTTTATTGCGTATCTGGATGTCGCCTGTCAATACTTGTGGCAACAAAAACTGAGCCCAGGTTCAAAAAAATTTTCGCATTACTCAATAATAGGCAAAAATCGGGCTCAACGACGTCAAACTAACCATAAAGTTAAATGACCACTTAGCGGCGGCTAAAACGCCAACGCAACAGGTTTAGGGTGCTCAAGTACGGCGCGCGGTACATCGATAATGCGCTCAAATTCGTCGCGACCAATCTCGATGGCTCCTAAGCTAATAAGATGCTCGGAGCGCACCTGGCAATCGATTAATTTAAAGTTTAATTCCGTCAATAAATTGGCCAATGTAATAAACGCGACCTTTGAGGCGTTTGAGACCAAACTGAACATCGACTCACCAAAAAACACTTGATTCATAGCCACGCCGTAAAGCCCGCCCACTAATCGCTCATCCTGCCAGACTTCCACACTGTGCGCGTAACCCAGTTTTGCCAAATGGATGTAGGCTTCTAGCAGCTCATCGGTGATCCAGGTGCCCTGATCATGCTTGCGCGTTTCGCCACAGAGCGTTATCACCGATTGAAAATCACTGTTGAGCGTTACGGTAAATACGCCTTTTCGGATGAGCTTGGCCAAACTGCGAGAGCAGTGCGCTTGGCTCGGAAAAACCACACAGCGCGGATCGGGACTCCACCAAAGAATGGGCTCGCCATCGCTGTACCAAGGGAAAATACCGCGCGAATAAGCACGCAACAAGCGTTCAGTGCTCAAGTCGCCGCCAGCGGCAAGCAGACCATTGGGGTAAGTTAATGCAAATTCGGAAGGGGGAAAGTCGTCACCGGCATCGAGCCAGGGCAGTTCTATCATAAGGGCGAGAAGTTATCGGTCGGCGATGATTTGGCCCAGCAAGCACTTATTCAGTGCAAACTGGGCCGCTAGTACTTAGTCTAGATCATCCAAGTACTTTTCGGCGTCTAGGGCCGCCATACAGCCAGCACCGGCGGAAGTAATCGCCTGGCGGTAGATTTGATCGGCCACGTCACCGGCGGCAAAGACACCCGGCACGCTGGTGGAGGTGGCAAAGCCATTGGTACCGCTCTTAATTTGAATGTAGCCGTTGTCCATTTCCAATTGGCCAGCAAACATATCAGTATTGGGCTTGTGACCAATGGCGATGAAGACGCCGGCCACGTCCAGCTCTGATTCGTTGCCATCTTGCGTGCTCTTTAAGCGCAAGCCGGTAACACCCTGATCATTACCCAAAACCTCTTCCAAGGTGTGGTTCCAACAGAGGTTAATGTTGCCAGACTCCGCTTTGGCAAAAATCTTATCTTGCAAGATTTTCTCGGAGCGCAGGCTGTCGCGACGGTGAATCAAAGTTACCTCTTTACAAATGTTAGAGAGGTACAAGGCTTCTTCCACCGCTGTGTTACCACCACCGACAACCGCCACTTTCTGATCGCGATAGAAGAAACCATCGCAGGTAGCACAAGCACTAACACCTTTACCAGCAAATGCTTCTTCTGAGGGCAAACCCAAGTATTGAGCAGACGCGCCAGTGCAAATGATTAAGGCATCACAGGTGTAGGTGTCGGAGCCTTTGAGCACAAAAGGGCGCGTGTTTAAATCCACTTCTTCGATGTGATCGAAGAGGATTTCTGTGTCGAATCGCTCGGCGTGTGCTTGCATTTCCATCATCAAATCAGGACCTTGCAAATCGTGGCGGCCGCCGGGCCAGTTCTCTACCTCGGTAGTGGTGGTTAATTGACCACCTTGCTGCATACCTGTAATCACCACAGGTTTAAGATTGGCACGCGCAGCGTAGATGGCTGCGGTGTAACCGGCAGGGCCTGAACCCAAAATAATTAGCTGATGATGTTTTGCGTCGCTCATAATAAAACCTTAATTTCAAAAATTCTTTTGGGCCCGGGCACAGGGCCGTTCGGTTAGAGCACCGTGATCCCGAAACAAGAAATCAGGTGAGAAAATAACCATAAACTCATGCAAAATATAGAGTTTTTGTTACTCTTGGCTCACTAAAATCCGCATTACTGTATACTGTCGTGGATAATAGGTCAGCCAATTAGGCTCGGCCAAATTATCTTGCACTATGGTTTGCATAGCATGGCCCTATTAAACACTTATGTTTAATTGCTTACGCCGAGGAATAGTAATTTTCTAAAATCCGCAGCGTTGAACTGTTTCAGTAAGAGCTCTTCTAAACCACGCAGTTCCCGGGCCGACTCGCTAGAAAAAGAACAGGTAATTTGAAAACTGCAGAACCCGCTCAGTTTTAAAACACTCGAGTATAATATCGACGTACAGTTTTTGAATTGCAGTGATAGCCGGAGACTATAAAACGGTGGCAGATAATATCAGCAATTTGAATAGCGCAAAATGACATACTCAAAATCCAGTCGCCAAAAAAACCGCTTAAGAGGGCACCTTGACCGAATCTAACGCTGACTACAAGCAACCAGCCTCCATTGTTAAATTAAGGCACATCCTTACCGAAGGACTTCTCGTGGTGCTGGTAGCTTTGTGCCTGTTTATTGTATTGGCCCTGGTTACCTACGATCCCTCCGACCCCGGCTGGTCACGCACCGGCGTGGGCAACAACATCCATAACGCGGGTGGAGCTATAGGAGCCTGGATCGCCGATGTGTTTTTCTCACTGTTCGGCTACATCGCCTATTTATTCCCATTACTTATCGCTGTGCAAATATGGCGTATTCTGGCGCAACGTCACAAACGAGAAGCCCATTTTGATGCGCTATTGCTGGCCATCCGCAGCGTGGGATTTACGCTGGTGATGGTAGCCGGCACTGGCTTTGTGTCGCTCAAGTTCGGCCTTGAATCGAGCACTTTACCACTGTCAAACGGCGGCATGCTTGGTGCCGCCGTAAGCCAAGCGGTGGAATCGGCCTTTAGCTACATTGGCGGTACATTAATCTTGGTGGCACTATTTTTATTCGGCCTAACCATTTTTACCGATTTGTCCTGGCTTAAGCTGATGGACTTGATCGGCCAAAAAGTACTGCAAGCTATCGCTTACGTAAAAACACGGCAAGAACAACGCAGAGAACGCAAAAACGAGCAAGCCATCGCCAAGGCCGCCGTTGAGCAGCGCCAAGCCAGCACCACCAAACGCAAAATTAAACTCGAAAAATCCGAGCCCGTTACCATCGCACCTCCCAAACCCAAAGCACTGCCGAGCGGGCGCGTTGAAAAAGAAAAACAGGCCAGTTTGTTCTCTGAGCCGTTAGTTGGCGAAGTTCCCGCCATCAACCTCCTCGATCCCGCCGACAACAACACCGACAAAGGCTTCTCGCAGGAATCCCTAGAGGCCATGAGCAAGCTGCTGGAGCTAAAACTGCAAGATTTCAACATCAGCGCAGAAGTCGTCTCGGTAATGCCTGGGCCGGTGGTAACCCGTTTCGAATTGCAACCGGCGGCCGGCGTTAAGGCGTCAAAGATCACCAATCTAGCCAAAGATCTGGCCCGATCTCTGGCCGTGGTCAGTGTGCGCGTGGTGGAGGTTATTCCCGGTAAATCGGTGGTGGGTATCGAAATCCCCAACGAACAACGGCAAATGGTGCGCTTGAGCGAAGTGTTAGAGAGCGACGCCTACGATAAAGCCAAATCCCCCGTATCGCTGGCATTGGGGCACGACATCGGTGGCGATCCCGTTATTGCCGATCTCGCCAGAATGCCGCATTTGCTCGTAGCCGGCACCACCGGTTCGGGTAAATCGGTGGGCGTTAACGCCATGTTGCTGAGCATGTTATTCAAAGCAACGCCCGAGCAAGTGCGCTTGATATTGGTTGACCCCAAAATGTTGGAGCTTTCGGTCTACGAGGGTATTCCCCATCTGCTGACGCCAGTAATCACCGACATGAACGACGCTGCCAACGGCTTGCGCTGGTGCGTGGGCGAAATGGAACGGCGCTACAAGCTCATGGCGGCGCTGGGAGTGCGCAATCTATCGGGCTACAACCGCAAAGTGGCCGAAGCCCAAAAAGCCGGAGAGCCCCTCAAAGATCCGCTATTCAAACCCGAAGAAAACTACCAGCCCGGCGAAGAACAAGCCCAAGCTCCGGATTTGGAGCATTTGCCGTTTATCGTGGTAGTGATAGATGAGTTCGCCGACATGATGATGATTGTCGGTAAAAAGGTAGAGCAACTCATTGCCCGCATCGCACAAAAAGCCCGCGCCGCAGGCATTCACTTGATTCTGGCCACGCAGCGCCCCTCGGTGGATGTTATTACCGGACTTATCAAAGCAAACGTGCCAACGCGCATGGCTTTTCAGGTATCTTCCAAAATCGATTCACGCACCATCCTCGATCAGGGCGGAGCAGAGCAGTTGCTCGGTCATGGCGACATGCTCTATTTGCCGCCTGGCAGCGGCGTGCCCGTTCGAGTGCACGGTGCGTTTGTCGACGATCACGAAGTGCACAAGGTCGTCGAGGACTGGAAGCGACGGGGCGAACCCAACTACCTGGAAGAAATCGTTGACGACAGCACCAACGCCATTCCCGTGCCGGGCCTGGCCACCGAAGGCGGCGAGGACGACGACAGCGAATCCGATCCACTGTACGACGAAGCCGTGGAGTTCGTTACTCAAAGCCGCAAAGCGTCGATTTCCTCGGTACAGCGTCGCTTGCGAGTAGGCTATAACCGAGCCGCGCGTTTGATCGAAACCATGGAAATGGCCGGGGTAGTCAGCGAAATGGGTACCAACGGCAATCGCCAAGTATTGGCTCCGCCGCCACCCAAAGATTAATCGGCCGTTCAGAAAAGAGTCGCTAAGATTGTCTTACCACTACTCGACAAACTACTTTAATATAATTAGATAACTTTATGAAACTATTAAATATTTTAGCTATTTTTTTCTGCCTTTTATGCGCCCAAACAACGGCAGCGGCCGCCACGCCCGCAGAAACCTTGGCCGACAAACTCAAGCCTTTGGTAACCTCAGCAGGGGAGTTTGAGCAAATTGCCACCGATGGCACGGGCGAGGTGGTGCAGGAATCCAGTGGCACCTTTGCGGTACAACAACCGGGCAAGTTTTTATGGCACACCATTGAGCCCTTCGAGCAACTGCTCGTATCCGATGGTGAAACCATTTGGTTGCACGATCCCGATTTGGAGCAGGTGACGGTTAAGCCGTTTAACGACAATCAAAACCAACTGCCTATTCGTATATTGAGTGGCGAGTTTGAATTGCTCGATTCAGAATTCACCATCGAAACCAGCGAATCGAAACAAACTGTGCGCTTTCACCTAACACCGCGAGAGGCCAGCAACATCCAATCCATCGATTTGGTGTTTAGCGATGATGATTTGCAATCAATGAGCGTCACCGATCACGCCGATACCCAAACCCAATTTCGATTTGCCAACCGTCGAGCGCTCAACGACGACGATATACAAGCCTTCGACTTTCAAATCCCCGAAGGCGCGGATGTGTTTCACGATCAATAACCATGACTGAATCGCTGTTTTCCATCGATAGCAACAGCACCCAACCGCTGGCCGCGCGTATGCGGCCACGATCATTGGAAGAAGTCATCGGCCAGCAGCATCTGCTCGGCCCCGACAAACCGCTCTTTAAAGCATTATCGTCCGGCCATTTGCACTCGATGATTTTTTGGGGCCCGCCCGGTGTGGGGAAAACCTCGCTGGCGCACGCCATTGCCGCCACCACCGACGCCCATTGCGAATCAATTTCGGCCGTACTCGCCGGCGTGAAAGAAATCCGCGAGGCCGTGGCACAGGCCAAGAATCGACTGGCCGAACGCGGGCAAAAAACCATCGTGTTTGTGGACGAAGTGCACCGCTTTAACAAAAGTCAGCAGGATGCGTTTTTGCCTCACGTCGAAGACGGCAGTATTTACCTAATTGGTGCCACCACAGAAAATCCGTCGTTTGAATTAAACAACGCACTGCTATCGCGCAGCCGCGTTTACTTGCTCAAAAGCTTGTCCGACGCCGATCTGCAGTCCTTACTGCAACAAGCGTTAACCGATCCCGAGCGCGGTTATGGCAGTCAATCGCTGCAACTCACCGACGACGCCCGGCAAGCGCTCATCAGCAACAGCCAAGGTGACGGTCGCAAATGCCTAAACTTATTGGAAACGTGCGTGGATTTATTGGCCAACACCCAAACCATTAACCAAGAATTGGTGCGCGAAGTACTCACCGCCGATGTGCGCCGCTACGACAAAGGCGGTGATTTGTTTTACGACCAAATATCGGCGTTACACAAGTCGGTGCGTGGCAGCGATCCCGATGCCGCCATTTACTGGTTGGCGCGTATGCTTGATGGTGGCTGCGAGCCCCTGTATATTGCCCGGCGCTTGGTCCGTATGGCCTCGGAGGACATCGGCAACGCCGATCCCAGAGCACTGGACATCGCATTAAACGCTTGGTTAGCCCAAGAGCGCTTGGGCAGCCCAGAAGGAGAATTGGTCATCGCTCAAGCGGTGGTCTATTTGGCGTCGGCGGCCAAAAGCAATGCGGTGTACATCGCCTTTAACCAAGCCAACGCAGCGGTTAAAAATCAGCCCAGTTTTGATGTACCGCTGCATTTGCGCAACGCGCCCACAAGCTTGATGAAAGAGCAGGGCTTTGGTCAGGAATACCGCTACGCCCACGATGAGCCCGGGGCTTTTGCTCCCGGCGAGAATTATTTTCCCCAAGCGTTAAAGCATCAACGCTTTTATTTTCCCACCGATCGCGGCCTGGAAGGGAAAATTAGCGAGAAGCTCAACTATTTGCGATCACTCAACCAAGCCTCCGATCAACAGCGCTACCCGGAATCGAACAAGCCCGATCATGATTAATCGCCTCGTCACTGTTATCGCCCCGGAGGTCCAATGATCGCCTCTTGGCTGGCTGTTGCCCTGGGCGGAGCTTTAGGCGCTTTGGCGCGCTTTTCTATCAGCACCTATTGGCTGCCTGTGATTCCCGGAAAATTCCCCTGGTCGACCATTTTGGTTAACATTGTCGGCTCGTTTTTAATCGGAATTTTGTATGTGGTGATTGTGCAGAAAGGGCTTTGGTCCCATCAGTGGCGTATCCTGTTGATGACGGGCTTTTTAGGTGCCTTCACCACATTCTCTACCTTTTCCATCGAGACGGTCGATTTGATCCAACGCAGCCAAATAACCCTGGCGCTCAGCTACGCGGCGCTGTCGTTAATGGGCTGTGTTGCGGCTTCGGCTCTGGGCATGTTGCTGAGTAACCGAATTTTTTAATAACCGACCCCACAATAATTACTGACCCACAATAAATAGCCATAAATTATGTTAGATGCCAAATACGTACGCACCAATCCCACGGAAGTGGCCGAACAACTGAAGAAAAAACACTTCCAGTTGGACGTAAACGCTCTGGAATCACTCGAAGCCAAACGCCGAGATATCCAAGTAACCACCGAAAACCTGCAAAAAGAGCGCAATACCCGCTCTAAGGGCATTGGCCAAGCCAAAGCCAAAGGCGAAGACATCGCACCGCTGCTGGCGGAGGTTGAAAACCTTAAACAGTCGCTGGCCGAGGCCGAGCAGGAACTGTCGGGCGTGCAATCGGAATTGGACGACATTCTCGCGGGCATCCCCAATATTCCCGATGCGGAAGTCCCCGAAGGCGACAGCGAAGACGACAACGTCGAAATCCGTCGCTGGGGCGAGCCGCAATCGTTCGATTTTGAGGTGAAAGATCACGTCGATTTAGGCTTGGCGCTGGGTCAATTGGATTTGGAGTGCGCCGCCAAACTCACCGGTTCGCGCTTTGCGGTAATGACCGCAGACGTGGCTCGCCTGCACCGAGCATTAACGCAATTTATGCTCAATACCCATCAGGATGCCCACGGCTATCAAGAAATTTACGTGCCTTACATGGTCAACCAGGATTCCCTGTTTGGCACCGGCCAACTGCCCAAATTCGAAGAGGATTTGTTCAAACTCAACGACGATCGACAATTTTATTTGATTCCCACCGCCGAGGTGCCAGTTACCAACACGCTGCGCAACGAAATCGTCGAAGAGAGCCAACTGCCCATTAAATACGTGTGCCACAGCCCGTGTTTTCGAAGCGAGGCGGGTGCCTACGGTCGCGATACGCGCGGCATGATTCGCCAGCACCAGTTCGAAAAAGTTGAGATGGTGCAATTTGTTAAACCGGAGCAATCCACACAAGCCCTGGAAGAGCTAACTGGCCACGCCGAAGCCATTTTGCAGGCATTGAATTTGCCGTATCGCACCGTAATCTTGTGTGGCGGTGATTTGGGTTTTTCCGCCGCACGCACCTACGACATTGAGGTTTGGTTGCCATCTCAGGAAAAATACCGCGAAATCTCGTCTTGCAGTAACTTCCGAGATTTCCAGGCGCGCCGCATGAAAGCCCGCTACCGCAACAAAGAAACCGGCAAGCCGGAGCTGTTGAATACCTTGAATGGATCAGGTTTGGCAGTGGGTCGCACACTGATCGCGGTGATGGAAAACTACCAGCAGGCCGACGGCTCCATTGCCGTGCCAGAGGTGCTGCAACCCTATTTGGGAGGGAAAACCGTCATTGCCGCCGCTTGATGCCAACACCGCCACGGGTCGCGTTTATTTAATTGGCGCCGGCCCGGGCGATCCCGAATTACTGACTTTAAAAGCCCATCGACTGCTGCAACAGGCCGAGGTGGTGCTTTACGATCGGTTGGTTTCCGAAGACATTATGGCCATGGTGCCCGACAGCGCCGAGCGCGTGTATGTGGGTAAGCGTCGCGATCAGCATTCGGTGCCGCAAACCGCCATTAGCCAATTACTGGTGGAATACGCCCAAAAGGGCAAAATTACCGTTCGCTTAAAAGGCGGCGATCCATTTATCTTTGGCCGCGGCGGGGAAGAGCTAGAAGAACTTGCCCGCCACCGCATCCCGTTTGACGTGGTACCCGGTATTACCGCCGCCAGCGGCTGCAGCAGCTACGCCGGCATTCCGCTCACCCATCGCGATTACTCTCAATCGGTGCGCTTTATTACTGGCCACTTGCAAAACAATAGCGTCAATCTCGACTGGGATTCGCTGATCGCGCCCAATCAAACATTGGTGTTTTACATGGGCTTGGTGGGGGTAAAACTCATTGCCGAAAAACTTATCGCCTTGGGTCGACAGCCCGAAACACCCCTGGCCATTATCGAAAAAGGCACCACTCCGGAACAGCGGGTTCATGTGGCAAACTTGCAATCGGTGGCGAAATTACTGGATAACACCGAAATACACGCACCAACGCTCATTATCGTTGGCGATGTTGTTAAATTGCGTGAACGACTTTATCCATCGTAGTTTATTTTTGGAAAACCCAACTCGCGGTAATCAAACCTCAATAACCCAACCCAAAGATTGCTTGCACATTTTCGACACCATTACCGATTGTGCGCAATCTTTCAATCAACAATTAGCCAAAATCGTGCGCCAACTCAATCGGAATGATTTGGCGCCTAGGGTTTCTTTCGATCTCGTCTAATCTTTGTCTTTGAGTGGATTGTTTTTTTGTTAATTAAACGACTAGTGAAACGATCCGTTTAAATAACCCGGAAGTTAATAAAGATTCCCATGCCGTTGCCGAATACTCAGTAAGAGGAGTCGCCGTCAATCGGTATGCAAGTGGGATATAAGCAAGTCGCAAACTTTTGGCTATGCTTTATAAAAAGATTTTACGAGGATAACTGAATGAACTGGCTCAGCAGCCTGCGGATCAAATACAAAATTCTGATCGTCTCTCTAGTAGGCACCATCGGATTCCTTGTCTTTTTAGGTTTGATTGTCAATTCCGGCATAAAAAACAACAAACGCTTGGTGGAAATCCGGGAAGTTCACTTTCCTATGCTAGAAATGGCCAACCACAATATCGTACTGCTCGACAGAGCCAACGAATTAATGGGCAACGCGGTCAGTACTGGCGAGTTGGAAATGCTTAAAAACGCCCGCAAGTCCGTCGAGCAAATGCGCGACAATTTCGACCGCCAACGAGACCTCAACTCAAGTTGGGAAGCGTCCATCACCAAGGTACAAACGGCCGTTGACAACTACGTAGATAAATCCATATCGCTCACCCAATCGATGGTGGACGGCACCGTGGATTTCACTCAACTGGCAGGGCTTGCCGACGAAAAATCCCGTCTGGGCGACAAAGCCACATTGGCATTGCAGGATTTTCGCGAACATGCGCTCACTACGTTCACCGATACCATCACCACAGTGAATGAAACCGAGGCCGACAACCTCACCGTGGGTACCATCATCGGCATCATTACCATTTCCATGTTGATTATAATCGGCTTCAGCATAGCCATTATGGTCACACGCAGTATTGAGCAAGTAATAAAGTCACTTAAAGATATTGCCCAAGGCGAAGGGGATTTAACCCAGCGCTTAGCGCGTACCAGTAAAGATGAAGTGGGTGAGTTGGTGCATTGGTTTAATGTGTTTGTTGAAAAACTGCATTCCACCATTGGCGAGGTTGTGCGGGTTATTCCGCCCTTAACGGAAGTGGCCCAAGACCTTAATTCAGTGTCTACCGAAACCTCGCAAGTCTCCCAGCGTCAGTCTCAATCGGCCAATATTGTCTCTACCGCCATGGACGACATGCTGGGCAGCGTTAATAACGTGGCTAAAAACGCCGGCTCTGCGGCCGAAGCCGCCGGTGATGCCGATCAGGAAGCCAAAGAGGGCTTGTCCATCGTACAAAATACGGTGGTTTCTATTAACGATTTAGCCGCCGAAGTAGAGCGTGCTGCCGAAGTGATTGTGCAGTTAGAATCCGATACCGAAAGCGTTGGCGGAATTCTGGATGTGATTAAAGGCATCGCCGAGCAAACCAACTTACTGGCACTAAACGCCGCTATTGAAGCCGCCCGAGCCGGTGAGCAGGGCAGAGGCTTTGCCGTGGTGGCCGATGAGGTGAGAACGCTCGCGTCCCGAACGCAAGAATCCACCCACGAAATTCAAAAAGTCATCGAGCAATTGCAATCGGCCGCGCAATCGGCGGTGACTGTGATGTCGCATGGTAAAGAACAAGCGCAGAAGAGCGTGGAACAAGCCGGTGCCACCGGCGCTTCACTGCAAGCCATTACCACCAAAGTAACCTCCATTACCGACATGAACCAGCAAATCGCCAGTGCCACCGAGGAACAACAGCGCTTCGCCAACGATATTCAGCAAAACGTTTTAACCATGCGCGATTCGTCGCAAGTGGCTGAGCAAAGCACGGAGCGGGTGAACACGCTCTCGGTTAATCTGCAAAACCTTGCTGATCAATTGCAGAAAGTAGCGCTGCAATTTAAAGTCTGACGTTAACCGCCGGCGAGCCTAAAAATAAACCGCCATAAACCGTTACAGTACACAACCGCTATGGAACCAATCCACAACAAGCGTATTTACACCCCAGCGCAAAAATCTACGCGTAAAACGCCTGTTGTGGCCCCCTCGCCCAAAACCTCCGAAGTCAGCCCCAAAGATCCTGCCGATCAAAAGCCCGAACAGCCCCCCGTCCATGAGCGACGCTCCGGGCGCGAGCGCCGAAAAAAATCCGACAAAGCCTTTGTGGATATGAGAAGCGGTGACGACCGGCGCAAAAAAAATCACGTCGATATCAAAATTTAAGCCTTCTTTTGACCAGTTCCCAGAATAAATACCCATCGCTTTTGCATTGATGCGCTGGTAGAAGTTTGTCGCGCCTTGGTATGATTGACGGCTATTGCTGTATCCAACCAGAAACAGACTCACAGCAAACTTTGATTATCGACACCCACGATCCCGAATTTTGGAGCAATTATGAGCGACTATGATTTTGACCTTTTTGTAATCGGAGCAGGCTCGGGAGGCGTGCGCGCCAGCCGAATGGCGGCGGCAAAAGGCAAAAAAGTTGCGGTGGCCGAGGATTTATACCTGGGCGGCACCTGTGTAAATGTAGGTTGTGTGCCTAAAAAGCTCTTTGTGTACGGATCACACTTTTCGGAAGATTTCGAAATTGCCAAAAGCTTCGGCTGGAATCTTGGCGAGGCAAGCTTCGACTGGCCGACTCTGCGCGACAACAAAACCCGAGAAATCGAGCGTTTAAACGGTATTTATCTAAAACTGTTAGAAAACGCAGGTGTTGAATTAGTTACAGGCCGCGCCACTTTGGTGGATGCCCACACGGTTTCGGTTAATGGCAAACACTACACCAGCGAACGCATTCTGGTTGCCGTGGGCGGCTGGCCGTTTGTGCCCGATATTCCCGGCAAAGAGCACGTAATTAGCTCCAACGAAGTGTTTTATTTGGAGGAGTTCCCCAAGCGTGTTCTGGTTGTGGGCGGCGGTTACATTGCCGTGGAATTTGCCGGAATCTTTAACGGCCTGGGCGCAGAAACCCACTTGGCCTATCGCGGCCCGCTATTTTTGCGCGGATTTGACAACGAAATACGCGAATTCTTAGCCACAGAAATTCAATCCAAAGGCGTTAATCTGCATTTTAAAGCCAACCCCGTTGCCATCGAAAAAAACGCCGACAACAGTTTGCTAGTGACCTTTGATAACGGAGAAAGCCTCACCGTGGATTGCGTTATGTACGCCACTGGTCGCAAACCCAAAACCGAAGACCTAGGCCTCGAAAATACCCAAGTATCTTTAAGCTCCAGCGGCGCCATTGAAGTGGACGACAATTTTCAGACTTCAGAGCCGTCCATTTACGCGTTGGGCGATGTAATTGATAGAGTGGCACTAACACCGGTGGCCCTGGCCGAAGCCATGGTGCTTGTGGATCATCTCTATGGCGATAACGAGCGCGCCATTAGCTATGACTACATTCCCACCGCTGTTTTTTCTCAGCCTAATATTGGTACGGTAGGCTTAACACAAGAGCAAGCGTTAGAAAAATACTCAACCGTTAAAATTTATCGCTCCAGCTTTAAGCCCATGAAATTAACCCTGGGCGATGTGAACGAAAAAATGTTCATGAAGCTTATTGTTGATAGCGACACCGACCGAGTGGTAGGTGCACACATGGTTGGCCCAGAAGCCGGTGAAATCATGCAAGGCTTGGGCATTGCCCTAAAAGCCGGTGCCACCAAAGCGGATTTCGACGGCACCATCGGCATTCATCCAACCAGCGCCGAAGAATGGGTCACCATGCGCGAAGTCAGTGAAGTCATCCACGCAGACCGTTAATTTATGGTGGAAACGTTTTTAATCGAAAACGAAGCCACCGTGCGGCTGACAATTTTTTGCACCGTATTGGCTTTAATGGCGGGTTGGGAGTTGTTAAGCCCCAAGCGCGCAGCAAAGTTTTCGAAATTCTCGCGTTGGTGTAACAACATACTCTTGGTAGTGAGTAATACACTGGCGCTTAGAGTTTTGTTTCCAACCGCGGCTATTGGCATGGCAATCTTGGCTGGCGAAAAAAGTTGGGGATTGTTTAATAGTCTTGCCTTGCCGAGCTGGCTGGAAATTTTCGCCGCGATTGTGTTGCTCGATTTAATTATTTACTGGCAACATCGATTATTTCATCGCATACCTTGGCTTTGGCAACTGCACCAAGTACACCACGCCGACTTAGATTACGACGTTACCACCGCAGTACGCTTTCATCCCATCGAAATTGTGATTTCTATGGCCATTAAAATGGCTTCGGTAGCCATTTTAGGTGTGCCATTGTTGGCGGTAATTTTATTTGAAATTATTTTAAACGCCTGTGCGATGTTTAATCACGGCAATGTGGCCTTGCCAGGCAAGCTCGATAACTTACTGCGTAAATTGATTGTAACGCCGGATATGCACCGCGTGCATCACTCAACCGATTTTAAAGAGAGCAACAGCAACTACGGTTTTTGTTTAAGTATTTGGGATCGATTGTTTCAATCCTATTTGCCCAATACCCAGTTGGGGCAACTGCAAATGCACATAGGATTGGACTATGTTAATCAGCCCAAACAGGCCATTCCGGTTTTATCGCTGTTAGCCATGCCGTTTACCACTAAACCGAATAAAATCGAACCCAGACAAACCCTTTAAACGCTTCAATGATTAATACACCGAATAAAAAATAGTTAACACAAAAACACAAAAACACAAACATAATTAGAGATAACAATGAGCATCGACACGTTTATTAATGCACAAGCTGGCCAATTTCCCTCGCCATTACCGTTATTTATCGACGGACAATGGGTGGCAAGTCAATCCACCGAATACAAAGACGTTACCGATCCTGCCACGCAAAACGTACTTACGCGCGTGCCTATGGCAACCGCAGACGAAGTAGAGCAGGCCGTTAATAATGCCAAGCAAACCTTTGAGGCCTGGAAAGAAGTCCCTGTGCCCACGCGCGCGCGCATTATGCTCAAATATCAGGAATTATTAAAAACGCACCAAGATGAGTTAGCCACGATTATTTCTCAGGAGTTGGGCAAAACCTTTGAAGATGCCAAAGGCGATGTGTGGCGCGGAATCGAGGTCGTCGAACAAGCCGCCAATATTGGCCCGGCGTTAATGGGCGAGAGTGTGGCCAATGTGGCCGGCAATATCGACACGGTTTCGTTTAATCATCCGGTTGGTGTTTGTGTGGGCATTACACCGTTTAATTTTCCGGCGATGATTCCTTTGTGGATGTTTCCGTTGGCCATTGCCTGTGGCAACACTTTTATTTTAAAGCCGTCCGAGCAAGATCCGATTACGCCCATGCGTTTGGTGCAATTGCTGGAAGAGGCCGGCTTACCCAAAGGCGTTATTCAATTACTGCACGGCAGTAAAGATCAAGTCGATCAATTGCTTACCCACAAAGACGTAACTGCCGTATCGTTTGTGGGTTCCGTTCCTGTGGCCAAGCACATCTACAGCACCGCCACAGCAGCCGGCAAGCGTGTGCAGGCACTGGCCGGAGCCAAAAATCATATGGTGATTATGCCCGATGCCCACAAGCAACAGGCTATCAGCAATTTGGTGGGGGCTGCAGTGGGGGCCGCAGGTCAGCGCTGCATGGCCATTTCGGTTGCTGTTTTAGTCGGTGAGGCCAAACACTGGCAGGACGACATCGTTAAAGCATTTAGCCAAGTACGCCCCGGCCATTGGCAGGATTCCCAAGCAGCTTTCGGTCCGCAAATTAGCCCGCAGTCTAAAGAGCGCATTGTGCAAGCTATTGCCAACGCCAAACAAGAAGGGGCCACTTGTTTGTTAGATGGCAGCGACTGCACAGTTGAGGGATTCGAGCAGGGCAACTGGGTGGGGCCAACTATTTTTTCCGATGTTACAACCGACATGGCCATCTATAAAGACGAAGTGTTCGGCCCGGTTTTGTGCGTATTAACCGTCGATTCATTGGATGAAGCCTTGGCATTGGTTAACGAATGTCCGCTGGGCAACGGCACCTCTATTTTTACCGCCTCCGGTGCTGCCGCACGCAAATACCAACACTTTGTTAAAGTCGGCATGGTGGGTGTGAATGTCCCCATTCCAGTGCCGCTGCCATTTTTCTCGTTTACCGGTTGGCGCAACTCTTTTTTTGGCGATCATCACGCCTACGGCAAAGAGGCGGTTCGTTTTTATACCACCGCTCAAACCGTTACTACGCGCTGGTTTGAAGACGACAACGCCGGTGGGCCGAATATGTCCATCCACTTAAAATAAACATTTACACAATAATTTTTACATAATCAGAATTTGACCATGACTGAACAATCGCCCGTACTGTTTCAAGAATTGCCCACCGGTAATGATCACATCATTGCCGTGGCAACACTCAATGCACCCAAAGCCATTAATTCATTAAATCTCACCATGGCCGAATTGCTGTATCAGCAATTATTGGCCTGGCAGCAGGATTCCAAAGTCGCGGTTGTGTTACTGCGTGGCAGTGGCGATAAAGGTTTTTGTGCCGGTGGCGACGTGCTGCAACTGCGCGAGTCCTCCGTCAATGCAGACGATCGAGCCCGCGACTTTTTCACTCAGGAATACCGCCTGGATTATTTAATTCACACCTACACTAAACCCATTGTTGTTTGGGGTCACGGTATTGTAATGGGCGGTGGGCTCGGTTTAATGGCCGGAGCCAGCCACCGAGTGGTGACGGAAAAAACCCGATTAGCCATGCCAGAAATCACCATTGGTTTGTATCCCGATGTAGGCGGCTCTTGGTTTTTAAATCGTATGCCCGGCAAAGTCGGCTTATTTTTGGCCGTTACAGGGGCCTCCATTAACGCCGCCGATACGCAATTTGTTGGCCTGGCCGATCACGCTTTAAATCACTCGCAATGGCAGGCAATGCTTGATCACTTGCAAAACAACGACTGGCAGCAATGCGCGTTTGAGCAAACCTCTAATGTGTTGTTGGAATTACAACAACAAGCCAGCGACATGCCTGTATCCAAAGTGAGAGAGCAATTCGATACCATTAACCAACTGTGTACCGCCAGCAGTCAAGAGGCCATTTTAAACAACATCATCCAATACAAAGGGCAAGACGAGTGGCTGCAAAAGGCCGCGGCCACATTGGCTAATGGCTGCCCAACGACCGCTAAATTAGTTTTCGAGCAGCTTAATAAAACCAAACATTTGTCGCTGAAAGAAATTTTTCAGTTGGAGTTAATTATTTCGTGCAATTGCATGCGTTTTGGTAATTTCGCTGAAGGCGTACGAGCGCTGTTGGTTGATAAAGACAAGTCACCGCACTTTACCCCCGCCACCCTAAGCGAAGTAACCCAAGAATTTGTCTTAGCGCATTTTCAAGCACCCTGGTCGGGTGAGAACCCCCTAGCCGATTTATAGGAAACTCTGATTAACTCAGGGATGAGTTAATACTCGTACGTTTGTTGATTTTGCCTGCA
>CAYFFE010000065.1:0-9153 GCA_964342265.1 uncultured Cellvibrionaceae bacterium
GAGCCAGAGCCAGAGCCAGAGCCAGAGCCAGAGCCAGAGCCAGAGCCAGAGCCGGCTCAATCCATCGATGACGAGACGCAAGCAGCCTCATCAGTCGAGGCAATGGAAGCGAGCGACTCTTTACCGGAATTGGAATCGGAGCTGCCCGACGAGGCCGAGCCGGACGACTTAGATGACTCAACCACCGATGTGCCTACCGGCGAATCGACGGATGATTCAGAGCAAGAGCCGCAAGCCCCCAAACCACCACCATCATTATTCGATCGCCACTAAGTATCGCATTAATGTCTATCGTATTAATGTCGTTAATCGCGTGTTAGCAGGCGCTAAAATGAAAAAACCAGATTCCCGCCCCGGGCCGGCGGTTTTGATGCCGCCAATGGGTAAAATGTTTATGCCAGAAAACGAAAAAATACAAAAAGTCCTCGCCAGAGCCGGTTTGGGTTCGCGCCGAGAAATGGAAAAAGCCATTGCCCAGGGCGAGGTATTTGTTAACGGTAAGCTTGCCACCTTGGGCGATCGAGTGGGTGGCGACGACAAACTTATGTTTCGCGGCAAGCAGGTTGATGCCTCCGCCGAGGAAGATCACCTGCGCGTGCTTTTGTACAACAAACCCGAAGCGGAAATCTGTTCGCGCAAAGACCCCGAAGGTCGCAGAACTGTTTACGATCGACTGCCTAAATTACGAAACGGTCGCTGGGTTTCGGTTGGGCGATTGGATTTTAATACCAGCGGCTTGTTGCTGTTTACCAACAACGGCGAATTGGCCAACAAGCTCATGCATCCGTCCTCGGTTATCGATCGCGAATACCTAGTGCGCATCCAAGGCAATGTTGACGACGACATGAAAAAGCGCCTCATCGACGGCGTTTTGTTGGACGATGGTGTGGCTAAATTTACCGATATTGTCGATGGTGCGGGCGAGGGCAAAAATCGCTGGTACTACTGTGTGGTAATGGAAGGTCGTAATCGCGAAGTAAGGCGGTTGTGGGAATCCCAAGGCGTTAAAGTCAGTCGATTAAAGCGCGTGCGCTACGGCAATATTTTTATTCCGTCTCACGTGCGAGTGGGTCAGTGGATTGAGCTGCTGCCTAAAGAAGTCTCCGATCTGTGTTTAACCGCAGGCATAGAGCCCCCCAGAAAACGCGCACTGCGCCCTCACGAAAAAGACCAGCACGCTCGGCAAGAACGTAAACTGCGCTCGAAAGGAGCCAAGCGTTAATTACCGCTTTACTGGTTAACCCGGCAATCCAACCGAGTGTCTTGATTCATCGGATTGCATTCCCTAAAAATCTGGCGGTGTTATATAAAGCCTCCAGATTTTATTGGGAATGCTCAGGCGTGTTTTGTTCCCTTTTATGGCAAACCGCAATAACTAGCCGCACACCTGGTTGCGACCTTTGCGCTTGGCCAAGTAAAGGTTTTCATCCGCTCGTTCGAACAATTCCTGATTATTGTGCACTTCCGCTAGGGTCCCCAAGCCGATGCTCACGGTTACGGCAATGGTTTCGTCGTCGTGTTCAACGGTCAGTCCCGCCACTTGTTGGCGAACTCGCTCAGCAATAACGCGCGCGCCGTGGCGATCGGTGTTGGTTAGAATGGCGGTGAATTCTTCGCCACCGTAGCGAAATACCATGTCGGTTTGGCGCATAACCTCTTGCAAGGTAACCGCTACCGCTTTTAAAACTTTATCGCCCACTAAATGACCGTAGCGATCATTCACGCGTTTGAAGTGATCCACATCGATCACCAGCAGCGACAAATTACAATCGTGGCGACGCGCCAATAATTGCTCTCTTTCAAAAGCACGACTGAACGCGAAACGATTACCCACACCGGTTAACGCATCTTGGCGGGCGTTGCGAATGGCTTGCTGATACAAAATGGCATTGCGTAAGGGGTACAGCAAGTAGGATAAACTGTCTTCAATGGCCTGGAGCTCGGGCTCGTTAAATCGCGCACAGTTGCTAATGCGTATTTCGCCCAGGTTGTCGTCGTCGGTTTTGAGCGCGTAAAAACACTGGTTTTTTAACACCGGGCCGCCCAATTCGATTTGAATGTTGAGTTCTGTGTGCCGGTAAATAAGACGACTACCCGGCACCGAAAGGCGAATGCGATCGAGCAGATGGGGTAGCATGACTTCCAATTCCAAACTGGATTGCAGGCTTTGGACGAACTCAAGCGTGTCCCCTGGATCCGGTAATCGGGGCTTGGTGGTTACCAGCGAGGGGCGTTTGCCCAGGCGGGAACGAATCGGAGTTTGGGTGAGCATACGTCTATCCTTCAGCAATATCTGTGTACGGCGCTATTTGTGTAAGGCGCTGGATCTCGCGTGCGACCTGGCGTTGTACTGTGCCGTGTGCGAAAGTACCCGCCAATTGTGTCGGCAGATTTTTCAGCGACTTTATCAATTCGTTAGCGAGTCGCCTTTGTACAGGATTTAGCCAAAACCGTGCCATACTGGTTTTTGCTTACTAACTTCAATAAATACAATAAGTTACGTTACCTGATAAATTGCTTCGGGCGTAATCGTCAATGCTTTGGCGCGAATTACACGGCCAGACTTTGCCGTGTTGGATGTGAGTGGCGATGTTTCTGACGGCGGCGAGCTGCCGTTTTTTTAGGCTATAGGGCAGGTGGGTAAACGATGCTGCTATTAATTTATCCCGGTGATGCGTTTTTTTGGCTTAGTGTGGTCGCCTCTGTACTGGGGGTGCTGTTATCGCTAATTACCACGCCTTGGAAAGCCTTTTTCTCGGTGTCGGCCAGAAGTCTGCTGTGGTTGGGCTATTGGCTGGTTTTAACATTTGTTTGGTCGTTGCGCGTGCCGGTCAGTGGCGTGATTGCCATGCACCTTACGGCCTTAACAGCTGCGGTATTTATTTTTGGCTGGTCGTTAACGTTACTTTTGGGTGTGCTGGCGTTGGTGGCTAATCAGTTGCTGCAACCGGCCCCTTGGTTTGCCTTTCCTGGCAGTGTATTGCTGGGTGTATTAATGCCGGTATTGGCCGCGCGTATTGCCTTCGAGGTGGTCAACCGCATTCCCGTTAATAATCTGTTTGTGTTTATTTTAGGGGGTGGTTTTTTTGGCTCGGTGTTTACCGTTGCATTCAGTGCGCTAGCGGCGTGGTTTTGGTTTTGGCTAACAGGCGCCTGGAGCCTGCGGGTGGTGTTGGCAGACAACTTGATAATCTATGCGTTGTCTGCCTTTCCGGAAGGGTTTATCGGCGGCTCGGTGCTAACAACGGTAACTGTGCTTTGGCCAGATCTGGTTAAGAATTACGACGATAATCGTTATTTGTCCGATTAAAAATTCGCTGCCGTGTTTTTACGCTCGGGTTTAAGTTCGCACTCGGGCTTAAGTTCACGCTCGGGCTTAAGCCGGCGTAAGCGACGGCTCTAACACCGTCTCCTCGATGTGGGAATCAACGCTCTCCTGAGTAATGGGCAGCGCCACGCGAACACACAAACCGCCTTCCGGTCGGTTACTGGCTTCAATACCACCACGATGCAAATTCACGGTACGCTCAGCAATGGCTAAACCCAAGCCGTAACCGCCTTTTTCGCGGGTGCGGGCCGCATCGGAGCGGTAAAACGGTTGGAATATTTTGGCCAGATCTTCGTCCGGAACGCCGGGGCCTTGATCATCCACCGAAACCTGAACACATTTGCCGTCGTGAATGCGCTCCACGTTAATCAATATTTGTGTGCCCGAATTGGTGTAGCGAATGGCGTTGCGGATGATGTTCTCAAACACACTGTTGAGGATATTACTGCGCGTTTGTACCAGCAGTTCAGGACAACAGTAGTTCGCCTTTAAGCGGACATTTTTACTTTTTGCATCATTGTGCGCGTGCGACACCAGTGTTTTTATCATGGCCACTACGTCGATGGTATCGGATAGCTCAAAACTGTCGCGCTCGGTAATCGGCATGGACAAAATTTGAGTAATAATCTCTTCTAGCGAATCCGCAGCCTGCTGAATGTTATCCAATTCTCTATTTAATAGGCCTTTACTGCGCAATTTGGCCAGCTCTAACGCCACTTGCAAGCGAGCCAGTGGTGAGCGCAACTCGTGGGATACGTCCTTGATCAGTCTTTTTTGCTGCAGCATGGCAATTTCGAGGCGCTCGGTCATGTGGTCGAAATCTCGTGCCAAATCTGAGAACTCGTTATTACGCTGGTTAAATTGCGGCAAGATTCGAATGGACAAATTACCCTGGGCAATGCTTTTGGTGGCGCGCTTGAGGGTGGTGAGATCCCGCGATAACGTTCTGGCAACCAAATAACACGCCAAGGCGCTGAGCAGCAATCCCGCCACAAACCAAGGCACAGAATTAAGGAAATAAACCTTAAAAAAGATGCTCGACTCGTCGTCAATAAAGGTAATGGCTTTTAACTTGGTGCCGTCAGTTAGGGTTACCATGCGACCAACGTTGTGACCAATTTGCGCGGTGCGCATGTCTTCGCTGAGAATATCCGCCATGGGGGCTACGGACGACGGCAGTTGACGATCGAGTAAATCCTGATTGTTTTCATCGAGCAGGTAAATGTGTTCGGTGATGCGATCGGGGCTGATCGACATAGCACTGCACAGCGATTGCATATCGTGGCCCACCACCGACGACAGCAAATCGTTGGACAGGCGCATGGCCGGCGATACGGTTTTCTTTTCGGTAGAGATAATCGACAGCGGCGTGCGGTTGTGCGTGCTGTCGTACACTAACCCCGAAAACAAAATCAGCCCGGATAACGCCCAGAAAGAGGCGAATATTTTTAGATAGAGTTTTGTCATTCGACCACGTTCGATAAGGTGAACATGTAGCCCGCACCGCGGACATTAATAATTTGATCTTTATTGACGCCAATAGACGCAAGCTTTTTGCGAATATTGCTCACGTGTACGTCAATGCTGCGATCGTAGGGGGTGAGTTTGCGGCTGAGTGCTTGTTCGGTGAGTAACTCTTTACTCAAAATATTGCCGGCTTTCGACATCAACTGATCGAGAATAGAGAATTCCGCACCGGTAATATTGAGGGTATTGCCGTTGTACATACAACTGCGGTTGCCGCGATTAAGTGTAATGCCGTTAACGTGCAGTGTATCGCCGCTGGCGACCTGAGTACTGGTATCTAGACGTCGCAAAATGGCGTTAATACGCGCGACCAATTCGCGGGGATTGCACGGTTTGGGAAGATAGTCGTCTGCGCCCATGTCCAAACCCACTATGCGGTCGATGGAATCGCCTTTGGCGGTGAGCATAATGACGGGGATGGACGAAAATTCGCGGACTTTGGAGAGAACTTCGAAGCCGCTATAGACTGGTAACATCACATCCAGTACTACAACGTCGAATTGGTTGTTTTTGATGCAGCTTAGACCTTCGCTGCCATCGTGAGCTGTGGTTACTGCATACCCTTCGTCAGAGAGGTATTCCTGGAGTAATTCACAGAGTTCCTTGTCGTCATCAACTAATAATACCTGTCCCATGTGTATGAATCTTCCGTATGTCTATCGTTGTTATTAGTCCTTTAGGCCAATTTTGCCTGAGGTTTGCATTTTTTTACAGTATACCACCTGATACTCTTAACAATAATTGATGCGATGTTAATTTTCTGGAGTAAACGGTCACAGTTTTGTGATTTTTACGACATAAAGGCTCTCGGGCTGTGGCCGTGGTTAGGACCGCTATTAACCCGTTAGTAGTAGGCAGTATGTCAAAGTAGAGATCTTTATGGTTGTTACCTATAATCCTTCGCCCTAACAGTCTCTAACAAGAGTTTGTTAACAAACGCTTACAAATGGTTAATTTGTTAATTAACCCGAGCGTCTCTCAATCTTGTGTTGAACCACCTGTAATAATCCCTGGGGTAACTATGACGAAAATCGGATTATTTTTCGGCAGTGATGAAGGTAATACCGAAGGTGTGGCCGAAAAAATCCAATCCTGCTTGGGCGGGAATGTGGTTGATGTGCACGATATCGCCGATGTAACACAGCTGGATTTCGACGACTATGAGCTGTTAATCCTGGGTATTCCCACCTGGGATTTCGGTCAAATTCAGTCCGATTGGGAGGAGTTTTGGCCAACTCTCGAGACCATGGATTTTTCGGGCAAAACGGTGGCTTTGTTTGGTTTGGGCGATCAGTTCGGCTATGGCGATTTCTTTTTGGATGCCATGGGCATGCTGCACGATCTAATCTCGGCCGCCGGTGCTGAGATTGTGGGGCATTGGCCTGCTGATGGCTACGAGTTTGATGCATCCAAAGCTTACATTAAGTCGGAAAACTGCTTTGTCGGCCTGGCTATTGATGAAGACCAGCAAGAGGCATTGACCGACGAACGCATTAATCGCTGGTGCCAGCAGATTAATACGGAGTTTGGTTTGGATACGCCGGTCACCTCGTTAGGCTAGTGGGTAAATACCGGCGGTTAGGCTTTGGCCACAAGCACAGCTCGTTTCGGGCGCGGGTAGCCTTCAATGGTTTTACTGAAATCGGTGGGGTCGAGGAATTGCTCCAGCGAATGAAAACGCATCCAGTCGGTTTGCCGCTGCTCTTCGGTGGTGGTTTCGTTAACATCCACCAGTTTTACCCCGCTAAAGCCTATTTTCTCTAACCACAGGGCAAGGGTTGGGCAACTGGGCAAAAACCAGACGTTATTCATCATCGCGTAGCGCCCGCGAGGCACGAGCGTGTGCCCCTCCGGGCCATCGACTACCAGTGTTTCGAGCACCAATTCGCCGCCGGGTTTGAGGGTGTCCTTAAGCGCTTTTAAATGGTCGAACGGAGATCGACGATGATAGAGCACGCCCATACTAAAGGTCGTATCAAATGCGTTAGTCGGCGCGGGCACGGATTCCAGAGGGATGGGCAAGACATGCACAGGAATCTGTCCCAAAAAATGCTTGAGCATTAAAAATTGCACAACAAATCGGGGCGACGGATCCACGCCCACCACCCGAGCGGCTCCCTCGCCATAGGCGCGCAAGCAGTGATAGCCGTTACCACAACCCACATCGAGCACGGTTTTGTTCTGTAATGAATCGATGTGCGGTTGTAATCGATGCCATTTCCAGTCTGAGCGCCATTCGGTGTTAATTTCCAAATCAAATAAACGAAACGGCCCTTTTCGCCAGGGGATTAAATCTTTAAAGGCCTGTTCTAACGTCGCCCAGTCCTCGGGCGAGCACTCCTCTTGCCGACCGATTTCCACGGCTTTGGTTAATTCAATGTGTTGGGCTTTAATGGCTGGCAGTCGAGATAGGGCATTTAACCAACTAGGCAAATCGCCAAATCGCTGGCTGCTCAATCCCTCGGCGATTTGTTGCGCAATGCGATCGGCCCAGGGGGCCAGCGGCGTGTCGGACCAAGCGTCGATCAAGTCCTGGTAGTGTTCGAGCATAATGTTTAAACGACAATAAAATTAATAGGCGGCAATTATTTTTGCGCGATCATCGATGCGAAATTAAAGCACTGAAACCACACGTCGGCGTCGCTAAACCCGCAGTTTTTTAAGCGCTGTTTGTGCTGATCCAGCGTTTCTGGAATGAGCACATCTTCCAGTGCTTGGCGTTTTTGGGCGACTTCCAAATCACTGTAGCCGTTGGCTTTTTTAAAGCCGTGGTACAGGTCGATCATCAGCTCGTGGTGTTGTGGGTCTTTAAACGCCACTTTTTCGGAAAGAATCAGCACGCCGCCGGGCAGCAAGCCCGCGTGAATTTTGGCCAAAATCGCGTCGCGATCGGCGGGTGGAATAAATTGCAGTGTGTAATTGAGCACCACCACCGAGGCCTGCTCAATGGGAATGTGGCGAATATCCGCGCAGCTCACGGTCACTGGCACCGAGGCATTATCTCGATCGATCAGACGTTGGCACTGATCGATCATGGCTTGTGAGGCATCCACCGCAACAATGGCGCAATTTTCTGCCTGAACTCGATGGCGCATAGCTAGGGTGGCGGCACCCAACGAGCAACCCAGATCGTAACAGCGAGAATTATCGATGGCGAAGCGCTCGGCCAAATCGCCAATCATACCAATAATCGTCGAATAGCCCGGCACTGAGCGCTTGATCATATCCGGAAAAACATCCACCACGGCTTTATTAAAGGTAAATCGGTCGATGCCTTGCAAGGGTTCGGCAAAGAGTTTGTCGGTTGAGTGGGTCGTTGAAGAGTCGGAATTCATAGCGCCAGCCTGGTTAAGGGGGGCAGATTGTAGACAAAACACACAAACCGTGAAAGTACTGCGGAGATGTGTCGCAAAAATAAGCTTAGCGAGCAAGATTTTGGCTGTTAAGTTGGCGCTTTTCCACAAACGACTAAACTAAAGGCTAGGATTTTATTTTTATTGCCGAAAATTGGTCTTTCGGCAATACCGATCAGACAATCAGGTTGCCATGCCTTTTACTGGATACGACAAAATCTCCGTCCTGGTCTTGGACGACTTTGAAGGTTTTCGCTCAACGGTGAGCAGCATGCTCGATACCTTTGGTGTGTCGCGCGTGGATACCGCTAGCAATGCCGAAGAAGCGCTTAAACTGTGTAAATCGCGTTACTACAACGCCATTTTAAGTGATTACAATCTGAGCAAGGGCCGCACGGGATTGCAGTTACTGGAAGAATTACGCTATTTCAAAATCATCAAGCACAGCCAAGTGTTTGTGTTGATTTCCGCTGAAAACAGTAAGCAAATTGTTTTGGCCGCCACCGATGTGGAGCCGGATTCGTATCTCTCTAAACCCATCACCGCCAAAGATCTTCAACATCGATTGGATCGAATTCTCAGCCAGCGCAGTGAGTTGAGTGAGTTATTTGACGCGTTGGATAGAGACGACAACCAAGCGGCGATAAAAGTGTGCCGCGACCACATTGAAGCGCGCGGTTATCAATCATCCTACTGCCAAAAATACCTGGGCCAATTACTGCTCGAAGAAAACGATTTGGATGGCGCCGAGCAGCTCTACGCCTCGGTATTGGAAGTTCGGCCGCTGGAGTGGGCCAAAATCGGCATGGCGCGGGTTAAACAAAAACGCGGCGATTTGCCCACCGCTGAGCGCTGGTTTCGTGAAATTATCAGCGCCAACCCACATTGCCTAAAAGCATACGACGGCTTGGCTGAGGTGTATCGCGGCTTGGAAGACGATCTAAA
>CAYFFE010000065.1:9253-20446 GCA_964342265.1 uncultured Cellvibrionaceae bacterium
TTAAAAAAACTCGGCGAGTTGGATTCCGACTTAATCGCCGAAGATCAACAGGTACAGAGCAAGTTGTTACAAGCGCAAATTTACCAACAGCAAAAAAATACATCGCAAGCTCAACAATGTTTGGCCGAGAGCCACTCTTTGTTGGCCGAAGACCCAGAATCCTGCTCGTTCGAAGTCGAATTGGAAATGGTTAAAACTCTCGATGCAATGGGTCAAAAAGACGAAGCCAAGGCCAAGTTAAATGCCTTGTGCGAGCGCTACAAGAACGACCAGGAAAAACTGGAGATCCTCGATAAACTGCTCGAAGAGCCCAAAAGTAACAAAAACAAAAAACTGGTGGCCAAAATCAATAAAGAAGGTATTCGGCACTACCAGGAAAAAAACTACGCCGAAGCCATCGAGGCTTTTTCGTACGCCAAACGATTATTTCCTCATCACGTGGGTGTTCAGCTCAATTTGGTGCAAGTGGTTTTGGAGGAAATGGAACAGTACGGGTTCCGAGAAGACCTGGCCAGCACCGCCGCAGAATGTTTGGCTAAAGTTGCCGAGAAAATCGATCCCACTCATAACCAGCGCCATCGATACATTCAATTGCAGGACATGTACCGCTCCTTGACGCAAGGTAAGAAATAGGAACCGATAATATGCCAGTACCCGATCATTCAGACGAATTCTCACTGATACTCGCGGCCAGCGTGCACGATATGAAAAATTCGTTGGGGATGTTGCTGACTTCGTTGGAAGAGGTGATTACCGAGAGCACGGCGGTTAATGCGCGTCAGGAACAACAATTTGCCACTTTGCAGTACGAAGCTTCTCGAATTAACGGCGAGCTTATTCAGCTGTTGTCGGTGTATCGCATGCAAAAAAATCGCATGCCGATTGCCATTGATGAATACTATGTCTCCGATTTTTTAGAAGATCAATTAACTCGCAACGAAACTCTGTTCTCAACTCGCGGTATCAAAACCTCCATGGAATGCGACCCGGATTTAATTTGGTATTTCGATTCTGATCTTATTGCCAGCGTCATTAACGATGCCTTGGTTAACAGCTCACGCTACACACGAAACGCGGTATGTTTGTCGGCTCAAATGACCGAAGAAGGTTTGCAAATTTGCATTAGCGACGACGGTCGCGGTTACCCAGAATTTATGCTCGGCCCTCAAGACGCGGAGGAAAAACCATCCATTTACGAGCAGGATCGCACGAATTTAGGGTTGTATTTCGCCACACGCGTCGCCGCCATGCACAAACAAAATGACAAGGCGGGCTATTTGGTGTTGGCCAATGGAGGAAAGTTGGGGGGTGGCGAATTCATTTTGACTTTGCCCTAGCGGAAGGTACTCGTTTAAAAAACAGACAACCGCGAAGATTTTTTCTCCAAAACAACACCTAAAGAGTTCAAGGCCCAGTTCAATGTCCAGCCGTGCTTTGCTTCTAAAACGTTACCGGCTATTGGCAATATACTCCGTTTTCTTTCCCAAAAAACCATCAAACAAAGCACGATGCGCCGCCTGTGAAAACGTATCGTCGCGTGTGGGGTATTGAGCAATCCAGTCGATTAACATGGCCAAGTTAGCGTCCTGGGCCTCGGGGCTGTCGTATTTATGGGGTTCCCAAGGTCGGTTTTTGGCGTTGGCGATACAATCGGCCACCGGCAGATTTAAATAAATTATTTCACTGGCGTGATTGGTTACTAAGGCCAATAAATCCGAGTAGCAACCTTCGATAACCCAACCCTGATGGCCTTGAATAAATTCGTTAATGGCCATTTGCGAATCGGCCAAAGGCTTGCGTTGAGGCGGTGTCGTTGGCTGCCAAGCGATGCTGTCTAAATCGAGGTGGGCCAACTGGTATTGGTTGCATAGCGTCTTAGCTAGGGTTGATTTACCCGAGCCTGAATTACCAAAAATAACAATATTTTTCATGGTGGCCTCCTTGCCACTGCTGTGTTAAACCAACTTAACGTGATGTCAGGACTCGCTGTTTTTTGTTCAGAGCTTTACGGCGCCATAAGCGGAAATTGCTCCGCTATAAATACGTTTCAATTTATGACGCTATGGCGGTATCGGGAATTGTGGTTGCCAATACCGCCGGTATGACTTAATCAGAGCTTTCTATAGATTGATTACGTCCAGCCCCAATTGCTCGAATACCGCTGACTGGGTGCTGTTGCTGATAACCGCCGTATTGGCTTTGTCGGCTTGTAAGTAGGTTTGCGCGACACGCTGCATATCGGCCACGGTTACCGCCAATACACCTTTGCGGAAGGCTTCGCGTTTGGCGCGGGTGCGTCCGGCCAGCTCGGCGTGGAAGGTTTGTTTGGCTTCTCCCGCTGGCGAACTGGGTTTATCTAAGGAGGCAATCACGCCCAAAATGGCTTCCTCGACAGATTGATGAGAATGATCACTGGAATGCAGCCACTCCAATGAGCGATCAAAATCCATGAGCGTATCGGCTAAGCGCGGATCGCGGTAGGAGAAAAACCGGAAGCTGGCCGAATTGGAATCGTGGCTGGCACCGCCGCCGTAGGCTCCGCCTTGCTCGCGAATGGCTCGGTGCAGCCAGCCGTTGCGCAAAAAGCTGGATAATACCGACAATGCGGGCGCATCGGGGTGCGACATGGTTACGGTAGGGAAAGCTTTGGCACAAAAATTAACCTGTGTATTGGTTACCCAGGCTTGATTTACGGTTTGATGGATCGCAGGAGCCGTAAAGGACTCTGCATTGTGACCCGGTGCCAAAGAAGCCCAGCGCGATTGCAAGGTTTGCAGGCATTGCTCGCTGTGTTCGGCATCGGCGGCGAGGAAATAACGGCGCTGGGTACCTATGATACGCTGATGAATTTGATTCAGCGCCTCGGCAAAAGCGCTTAAATCACTGGCGTTGTCGAGGGATTTATCCAGTGCTTTTAGCGATTTAATGCCAGCAAGGCCCGATAATTCGTGGCTTAATCGGGCCGCTGGGCTCAAGCCACTGGCCGCAGCGGTCATGGCCAAGGCGTGACCTGAGCCGGTAACACTCATGTCGCGTCGAGCACGCATTTGGGCCACTAACTCACGAATTCGGCCCAACTCGTCAAACCGTACGGTTTCCAACGTGGCTTTCATTAAATTGGTCAATTCGCCTTGATTGCGCACCAGCGCTTTACCCGAAAGCGTGATAAAACCGATCAAGCCTTGAGTGTCATCCACTTGTCCGCGCAAACTGCTGAAGGCATTGAGCCCGCCGGTTACCTGAGACTGCCACTGCTGAACGCCCAAATAATCTTTTTCGCCCAAACCGAGCTCGGTTAAGCACGCGCTGTAAAGCGGCAAATACGGCAAGAGTTCGTCGTCTAATTGCGGCAGATCCATAACGATTTGTTGGTACACCAATCCGTTGGTGCCGGCTTGATAAAGGCTGGCTTCGGTGCCATCGATCTGGGATTTTTGGCCCGCGGTATAGTGCATTTGCGCCGGTACGTCGTCGACGGTAACTTTGGGCAGCAGGCTTTCGTCGTCGACTTGCTGTTGGCGTTCGGCTAAATCGGTGGCGAGCTTAACAATGCTCTGTTTTTGTTCGTCGCTCAGTTGGGCTTTTTTCGCCGCCAAGCGGGCTTTTTCGGCATTCAGTTTGCGCTGACTGATCTCGGTGTCGGGTGCCATGGTCAGGCGCACGCGGTGTTGATTGTCCAGCAGCAAAGTACGCGCTAAATTTTGCACAAAGTTCGGCGACTTGGCTTCCTCTCGCAATTTTTGAATGGCCGGTTCCACATCGAGCAAAGCAATGGGATCGCCGCGATGGGTGGCACAAGTGAGTGCGGTGAGTATCAACTGCAACCCGTAAGGGTAGGAGTCGCCGCCGATTTCCCGCTGAGCCAGTTCCAACTGGTGCAAGCTGGCTTGCAGTTGTTCTTCGGGAACGCCGTTTTCGGCCACGGATTCAATCACCGATAACACGGCTTGCTCGAATTCATCGGCTTTGTCGGGATCGCTGCCTTCAATGCCGCACAAAAACGAGAGTTCTTTCTGGGAGTCTTCCAAGCCACACATGGGCGAGGGTGCCGAGCCTAGATCAGTGGTTTCGAGGAATTTTTGCAGCGGCGAGGCGCTGTTATCCAACAGTAAACTGTTCAACAGCTGCGCGCGCAATACGGCTTCTAAGTCGGTGGACTGACCCAACAACCAGCCCATCACCAAATGGGTTTTGTGCTCGGTGCTGTCGCTGTCGTCCAGTGGGTAGTATTCCACTACCCGCACCGGCGCGTGGAAGCGTTGCTCATTGCCCACATTCACTTGATGATCCAATCGTTCAAAGCGGTGCAGCACTTGTTGCTCGAATTTTTCTTGATGTTCGCAGGCAGCAATGTTGCCAAAGGTCATAAAAATGGCGTTGCTGGGATGGTAGTGCGTGCGATAAAAATCCTGCATTTGGCGATAGGTTAAATCGGGGATGACATCGGGCTCGCCGCCACTGTTGTAATGGTAAGTGGTGGTGGGAAACAGGTATTTACACACGGTTTGCCACAACTGTGAGGGCACCGAGCTCATGGCACCTTTCATTTCGTTGAACACTACGCCTTTAAACACCAAGTCTGAGTTGGGGTCGTCGGCTTTTTCGAACTCTACCCGGTGGCCTTCCTGGGCAAAATCCAGTGGATCCAGTGTAGAGAAGAACACCGCATCCAAATACACATCGAGCAGGTTGTTAAAATCTTTGCGGTTTTGGCTGGCGAACGGGTAGGCCGTCCAGTCGGAGCTGGTCATGGCGTTCATAAAAGTGTTTAGCGAACGGCGAATCATCATAAAAAACGGATCGCGTACGGGGTACTTTTCGCTTCCGCACAGTACCGTGTGTTCCAAAATGTGGGCCACACCCGTGGAATCCATTGGCACGGTGCGCAGGGCTACGGTAAACACGTTTTCGTCGTAATCGGCGTTAAGATGAATATGCTGAGCCCCCGTTTTACGGTGCTGATACTCTTCGATGGCGATATTTAACGATTCGATGGTGTGAGAACGAACAAGCTCAAAGGCGGGATGTGCGGAAGACGGCATAGTTTCCTCAAATGACAGTGTATTCAGGCGCTGATGGCCACGACCCAATTTCTCTTTGACTGCTGGGCAATTTTCCTACCACTTTACTCAGCTGTTTATTACGCTAGGTAACTTTAGGTAAAGAGTAGCGGATCTGGCGGGCCGACAGCCGATAAACGCACAGTTTACACCTTTGCCATCGGCGGGCAACCGAGTTGCTGTGCTGGTTGAGTTAAGTGTTTCAAGCGGGGACTGCGGTTAAAAACCAGCGAAGAGTTAATAGCCGTTTATAAAGAGCGACATTTAAAGAGTGACATTTAAAGAGTGGTATGGGTTAACAGTTAAATGGGAATCGCGCTCAAAGGGGTTTGGGCGATCAGTGCGAGTTTGGCTGCGCGAGAAAAGCCTTTGATCTCAACCTCCCGCTTGCTGGCCGAAGACCGGTTGTGGTTGTGCTCGTACCACAGTACCCGAACTGGCGGATCGAGGCGAAAATACTTTGCCCCACGGCCCGAGCGATGTTGCTCCATTCTTCGGGCAAGATCCGTGGTGATGCCGGTGTACAATTTGCCTTGGCGGGTTTCAATGATATACACCAGCCAGTTGTTGTTATTGTTGGAGTCTGTTGAAGTCAATGCTTGTTTTATGTGTATTAAGTCATGTGTTGTTGGCCCTGGAGATTGGCAATGGCCGGTGATCGCAACTTTGATGATTTAGCCCATCGATTTGCCCGCAATGTTTACGATTCGCTTAAAGGGCAAATTCGCCTGGCAGTGATCAGTCGGGATTTGCAGGCGTTGGTGCCGCAATTGTACACCAATAAGCCACTGCGTATCCTCGATGCCGGCTGTGGCCGTGCGCCGGTATCGGTGCCGTTGTTGGCCTATGGGCATCACTTATCATTAGTCGATGTATCGGTGGAAATGCTCAAATTGGCGTTAGCCGATGCAGACGGTGCGGCAACCTTGCCGCAGTGGTTTCACGGCTCAGCTCTGCAATATCACCAGCAAGTTTGGTCGGGCGAGCCATTTGATGTGATTTTTTGCCACGCGGTGCTGGAGTGGGTAGAAAATCCGCAGTCGCTGTTGGAGGGATTACTCGCGATGCTTGCGCCGAACGGTGTGTTGTCGATTATTTTTTACAATCGCGATGGCCTGATATTTAAAAATTTACTGCGTACTAACTTCCGCAAAATAAAAAAAGGCCAGTTTCAAGGCACAAGGCGCAGCCTTACACCCACCTACCCAAGAAGCATTACCGAGGTAAAAGGCTTAACCCAAACGCTGGGTTTAACGGAACTGTGCCACAGTGGGATTCGGGTTTTTCACGATTATGTGTTTAACGAGCAAGACCGCAATCGCGAGCCCGAGGAACTGTTGGCCATGGAATTGGAATATTCCCAGCGCTCGCCGTTTCGGGAGTTGGGGCGCTACCAGCATTTGTTGTTAAGAAAATAAACCGTTTTACAACAGGCTGATGAGTTTTTCTTTGGCGGCATTAATCTTAGACGCCAGATAATCATTGCCGCCGCGATCGGGATGCAGTTTTTGCATGAGTTTGCGGTGCGCGTCGATCACGTCTTTTTTGCTGTAGTTGTGGCTTAATCCCAGAATTTCTTCCGCCTCTTTTTGCGACATATCGCCGCTGGTCGCTGACGGTTTTTGCCGCACCAAGTGGGGGTGGTATTTGTTGAGGTAAGCCACCAATACCCGCTGGGTATCCACGCAGGATTGGGATTCTTTTAAAAAGGCCAGAAGCTGGTCGTCGGTTAGGTCTTTGAGTTGTTTGCCAGCCAGGGAGCCTTGCACAATCAACCCGCCCATGTCGCCGTTGTCGTCGACCACAAATTGCAAAAACTTTGTGGTGGTGGATTTAACTTGAGCTTGGTAGCGTTCGGCTCGGCGTTTTAGTATGGGGCCCAATATCGGCATAAAACGAATGGCCAACGACCCCAGTGTTTTTACTAGTGGCAATAGAGCCGCAAACACTAAGCCGATCCAGTGCATCCGGCCCGTTAAAGCCATGAGTCCGAGGGTCACCGCCGCGCCAATTAAAATAGCTTTAATCCAAAGTTTGCGCTGATTTTGCGGCGGCTGGCGGCGTATGTAATTCATGCCGTAAAAAATGGCAATGATTACCGCAATGGCGAGTAAGAATCTGAGCATAACAATTAAAGCGCCTTAAGCTTTCTGGCTGAGCAGCGCTGCCGGTCGTTAGCCAATTTGCAGCTCCATACCGATGCGATTCAAGTAGTCGGATTCCTGCGACAGCGAGCGTTGGGTTAGCGGGTTGGCCAGCAACCAGTTAGGGTCAAACTCTAAGGTAACCAATTCGCCTTGCCGGCTAAGTGTGGGCGTCGTATCCAGTGTGTCGCGTTTGCGGTTGAGTAAAGTGGCAATGCGTAGGCAGATTATCATATTTAAAATCGCATCACTGTGAGCCGGGTTTAACGTTTCAAACACTAGGGTATTGAGTTTGCGGCGATGCATGCCCACCAGGGTCGCCAGTAAAAATTGTTCGTATTGATTAAAACCGGCCAGATCGCAGTTGGCAAGAATGTACTTGCCGTGGTGGTGATAGCCGGAGTGAGACAGGGTAAGGCCAACTTCGTGCAGTTGTGCAGCCCAACCTAAAATTTTAACGGGGTTTAAGCCTTCGAAAGTTGGCGTTTCGAGTTGATTGAACAACATTAGCGCGGTTGTTTTAACCCGCTCGGCTTGGCTTTTGTCTAAGCGGTATTTATCTTGCTGCAGCGCTATGGTTTCGTCGCGAATATCGTGCTGGTTTAAACGGCCAATGGTGTCGAAGATTAAACCTTCTTTTAGAGCCGCCGGCGAGACGTGCAGCTCTGTAATTTCCAGTTGATCAAAAATAGCCTTCAAAATGGCAATCCCTGCCGCTAAAACGTAGCGGCGGGCCTTGGCAATACCATCGAAGCGAATCGCTTGATCCGCGACCACTGTGTTGTACAACCAATGGATGCCCTCGAGGTTGATAACGCCTGTGGGAGTTCGCTCGGGCATGAGGTCTGCCACGGCTTTCATGGTGCCCGAGGTACCGTAGGAAATATCCCAGCCTTCGTTTAAATAAATGCGGCGAATTAGTTCCAACTCTTCGCAGGCTGCCAAGTAAGCATTGGCCATGGCTTTTTCGTTAATAACCAGATTGCCATCGTCGTTGGACAAATAACGATCAGTATAAGTAACGCAACCCATACTCAGGCTTTCTAAGAGGCTGGGTTGATAATCTTGTCCAATAACAAACTCGGTACTGGCCCCGCCAATATCGGCGATTAAGCGTTTGCGATGATCGTGCGAGATAGTTTGCGCTACACCGAGATACACCAAACGCGCTTCCTCGTAACCGGAGATCAACTGGATGGGGATTCCTAAGGTTTTCTCGGCTTCGTTCAAAAACGCTTGGGCGTTGCTGGCCGCCCGCAGAGCTTTTGTGCCCACGGCGCGTACTTGCGAGCGTGGGATCTCCTGAATGCGTTCGTTAAAGCAGGCAAGGCAGGTAAGGGCTCGTTGTTGCGCATCAGTGGACAATACGCCGTTTTTTAGGCCACGAGCGATTTGAACCATCTCTTTTACTCGGTCGACCACCTCAATCGAGCCGTGATTCTCTCTCACAATCAGCATGTGAAAACTGTTGGAGCCTAAATCGATTGCAACAAAATAGTGCGAGTGATCCTGATGATTACTACTGAGAGAGTCCACTTTTACATCCAATGTTAATTTGTTGGCATTATAACAATCTGTCGCTTATACGCTATCCAGCTGCCATTCATACGCCATCAAGCGGCATGAGCATAGCGCCTAAAATACGGCGGAGCCAGCCGATATCTTACCGAAGAGACGGCGAACACCGTGGTTACCTTCGGTGCGCAAAAATAGTGCGCAGGGAGCTGACAGTAAAGAAAGCATCTAACAAGCCAAGTGGCGTGGTTAGAGAGGCCATAAGTATCTAAACGACATACGAAAGGATCTAACGCGTAAAACGAAGTAATGGCTCGATTGAGCCATTTTTATGTCATCCAAATTCGCCTTTGCGCAGTAGATATAGGAGCCGACGACCACGCCTTTGCGCAGAAATTTTGGTAGCTCAGAGCATCCTGGTATTTTTTATGCTCGTACTTTTACATCGTCGGTTTGGTTGATCAGTAATTTGTTAGGCCGTGGTTTGGCTCACTGATAGGATTCCGAGATCATTGTTTAGATAATTCAAAATCAAGACTTAAAGTAAGAGGCAAACGGCAACTCACAGTATCCCGGTAATTTTTTATTAGTAATATTTCAGGCAAACTATTAAAAAGTGTAAAGCTTTAAACAAACCGGGTGAATAAGGGGAGTAATATGCGATTTAACACACTGAACAAACTAACGATGCCGGCCGCCGAGGATTGTTTGCCCGGGCGAACGGAAACCATGCCGGTACCCCCCAAACACGCCGTATTGGGCACACCGTTGGAGGTAGTAGAAACAAAGTACGAGAAAATATATTTGGCGATGGGATGTTTCTGGGGTGCTGAACGATTGTTCTGGCAGCTTGACGGCGTTTATTCCACTTCGGTGGGTTACGCCGGTGGCGTTACACCCAATCCAACTTACGAAGAAGTGTGCTCTGGGTTAACTGGCCACACAGAAATTGTTCAAGTTGTGTTTAATCCTCAACAATTGGATTTGCCAACACTGTTGGTTAAATTTTGGGAAGAGCACGATCCCACGCAGGGTTACCGCCAGGGTAATGACAGAGGCACCCAATATCGCTCGGCTATTTACTTTGTTAATGAAGAGCAAGGTGAAATATGTATGACTTCCCGAGATACATTTCAAACTCAATTACAGCGCTCGGGAAAAGGTGAAATCACCACAGAAATAAAGCCCTTAGAAACCTTTTATTTTGCCGAAAGCTATCACCAACAATATTTGTTTAAAAATCCCAACGGATACTGTGGTCTAGCCGGTACGGGTGTTAAATATTGCAATTGACATTCCCGTATTTCATGTAGGTTTAGCAAATGAATCAAAAAAAATTCATAGAATTTAAAAGGGCGGTAGGTTAGTCTAGTTTTAATAGTCAATCGAAAGTTCAATTTGTCTACAAGCAGCTACAGAAACAGACTCTTAGAAGCAGAAGAAAATTAAACAACGATTAGAAAGCATAAAGACGAATAAAAAGCGTCAGAGAATATTAAGGCGCAGTCGTCGGCTACAGCAACAAGGTTTAAAACTCAATCGCAAATGGACTGTTAGATTGATGGGGGGCTCTGATCGGAAAACAGCCGACTGGGGTCTGCTTCCAACTGTTCAGGACGAGCAGATGGAGCGAAACAAAGAAATGATCTTCTTTGTTTTTGTACAATTGATAGCGTGTAAAAAGAGAGTGTTATGGCTAGTCTGATTTCTGGAACTGTTAAGTGGTTTAACGACGAAAAAGGTTACGGTTTTATTGCACAGGAAGGCGGCAAAGATGTATTTGTCCATTTCAGTGCCATTAATGGTGAGGGCCGTAAAACCCTCGTCGAAGGCCAGCAAGTAACTATGGAAGTTACTCAAGGCCAAAAAGGTCCTCAGGCTGAAAATGTAACGCCTTTATAATTAGCAACTTAGAACTCAGAACTTATATCTCGGTACTTGCTATTACAGTACTTGTATCAAGGTACTCATATAAGTAAGCAGCATTACCAGTAAAAGGTGAATATGCTGCGGTAAGTAGTTCTATTTCAGAGGTGCTTTACAAATTTCTTTGAAAAAGCACCTCTGTTAACTTGCTTTGATGTAGCATAGGTATACTAAAGGCTCTACCGCATTCCCTAATGCTGTAGAGTGTAGAGTTTATATCCTTTTTTGTCTGCGCGGTAATTGTGGTGAAAACCACAATTGTATCTGTTCCGAATTTGGCTTCTTGGCGACTATACAATAGACAAAGAATTACCTTTGTTTAGCGTTAGTCGCTATTTACCTTTGTTAAGTTATAAGCTTGCCTGCGGCCAGCAAGTGTTAATTGTTAATTCATTGGGAGTCCAACGTTTTTGAGGTTGTACTCAGGTTTTTACAATCTCTGTTTTGTTGCGTGGATACATTGCTTTTTTGTAAATACATTATATTTCTATTTCCTCCAGCTTTATTCGCACCTCTCAAATGGTAGGTTGACGAAATATGTTCGTCGT
>CAYFFE010000066.1:0-20309 GCA_964342265.1 uncultured Cellvibrionaceae bacterium
ATCGATGCTCGCTCGGCTCTGGCTGCGGATTTTTCGGATGATAAAAATTTATTTTGAGCCAATTTAATCAGCGATTGCGATGTGGGTTATTTTGTCTCGGTGGGTGGTCCGGCTGCGGCCAAAGTTATTCGTGCCGGCGTGTATATCATCAAGGAAATTACCGGTGGTGATGCTCGCGAGGTATTAGCGCGTCTGCAGGCTGTGATGTCGGGCACGCCTCCGCCCTGGCTTGCCAAAATAATGGGTGCAAAAGCCAAGGATCGTATTCGCTGCGAATCTCTCAAAGGTTCTGCATTGGAGTCTTAGCGGCCCGAACGATCTCCCTTCACAACTTGGCATTCATAAGCCGGGATTGATTAGCGTTATCGGATATACTTTGGCCCAACTCGGTAATTCAGGGGTCAATACCATGATCGATAACTACTGTGAGCGTGTGGGGCCAGACCTGTGGGCAGAGCCTGTCAACGCCATTACCAACATCGCTTTTTTCATCAGTTTTCTACTGTTGCTGCCAAGGTGTAAGGCGGTTTGGCCAACGATAGCGTGGGGCAATCGCTCAGTGGTGTGTTTGCTTATGGCGCTGTTAGTGGCCATTTGCTTGGGTAGTACGGCATTTCACACACTGGCCAACCGCTGGTCGTTGATGGCTGATGTAATACCTATCTCTTTGTTTCAGTTAGTGTTTTTAATAGGCTACTTGGCCTTTATCGCCCGTACTCGATGGTTTGTCGCTGTGCCGATCGTGATCGCTTTTTTGGTGGCAGGGAGTCTGCTGGGCCGATTGCCCGTAGCGATGAACGGTTCTCAGAGCTACTTGGCCCCTTTGATATTTGTGGCGGGGCTTGGGGTATACCACTTGCGCCATCGCTTGGCCTTTGCCTGGGGCTTGTTGCTGGCCGCCGGCGTGTTTGTTGTCTCTCTCTCCTTTAGAACCATCGACAACAGCCTGTGTGGCGTGTGGCCGTTGGGTACGCACTTCCTCTGGCATGTGCTCAATGCGGTGGTACTTTATCTGTGTTTGCGCGTATATATAGAGACCGTAGCCTCCGATCCTGTTAAATAAAGCGCTTTTTGTTGAGTTAATAAACAATTAATAAATGTTTAATGCTAGTAGCTGAAAATAGCCAAATTTAAATTTGGAAATTCCCTTGACCACCACAGGCCTCGTCCCTATAATGCGCAGCCTCTGTTGGTGAGGGGGAGATGAAACCCGCTAAAATCACCAACCAGACGTTGATGCGGGGTGGAGCAGCCTGGTAGCTCGTCGGGCTCATAACCCGAAGGTCGTCGGTTCAAATCCGGCCCCCGCTACCAAACACAAACAAAAAAGCCGACTTTTTAGTCGGCTTTTTTGTTTTTTTATCTCACCATTGCCAGCTAACCATTGTTTTCATCCAGGCAGCTTTTACCCAGGCATTTCTGTTTTAAGCACTTCTATCCAGCGAGTTAGCCGTTCATCGGTTTTTTCATCTTCATTGACTCGGTCGAACGGAAAACCGACAAATTGATCGTCCCGAATGGCTTTAGAAAAATCGTAGGTATAGCCATCGGTTGGGAATGCGCCAATAAAACGGGCACCGCGTTCTCTAAATTTATCGTAGAGTACGCCTAAAGCACTGACGAATTGTTCTGCGTGATCTTTACAGTCGCCGGCACCAAATAAAGCGATGATTTTACCTGTAAAGTCGGGTTTATTGATTTGCAAGTCTTGCAGAGGCTCTACCCAATTGTATTGCACTTCGCCCGCTCCCCAGGTCGAGCAGCCAAAAAATAAAATGTCGTAATTTAAGAATTCATCCAAATCCATGTAGTCGTCTTCTAAATCAATCAAATCGCATTGGTCTTCGCCAAAGGTTTGTTGGAGTTTTTCGGCTACCTGCATTGTAGAACCGGTAGAGCTGCCCACATAAATTCCTATTTTTGACATGCCGGATTTACCTCATTTAAATTCTGGTCAAGCCTCGGTTAGCCTGATAGTAATTTTATTTGTCGACAGCAGCAACGTGTAAATGCGTTGTTCATTTTTGGGCATGTGTTAACTTATGGAGCAATTGTGATAGTGGTTTTATTTTTCTTGTGGGGTTTGTAATACACTGGGATTTGACGCCTAAAACAATGTTGTGATTGCTACAGGTTTTTCTACTAATATTGTAGGGGTATCCAATTTTAAGAGTTAAAAGTGAACACTCAACAGCAGGTTGCGACGATAGTGCACTGTTATGTAACCCAGTTTTGCCAAGGCCATTCACAATTGTGGCTATTGTGTGGTTAGCGAGTTTGATAAAATCCTACAACGTTTTTGATTTTGGTCAATCGTGTTGATAGGGCGAGCTAAAGGGTTCCGGATTTGCTGTGCAGATTAGAGTGTGGGGTTAGCCAAGCAACGCTTTCTTTAAATCATTACAATTAATAACAATAAACCAACCTATAATAATTTAGGTGGCAATTCTAAAAGGCAGCTTACGGATGTTGGAAAACCCTGTCAAAACTAACTGGGTGGCGCGAATGCTGCTCGCCGTAGCTTTGAGTTTTGTGTTGCCGGTTCCGGTCAGTGCTGACGATACGGTGATCTTATGGCATCGCAATTTTGATACCGCACCGGTTGATCAAATTGTCGCTCTTGCGTTAAAGAAAACCGAAGATTTATACGGTGCTGCAACGCTGCGGCGCAGTGATCCGTTTGGCCCGCAGCAAGCGCTGCAAAAACTACTCGTTGGAGACCGTTTGGATGTGGTGAGTATGGCAACTTCTGCCGAACGAGATGGCCAATTTCACACGCTACATTTTCCGGTTTTTCAGGGTTTATTGGGGCATCGGTTGTGTTTGATCCGCAAAGGTACGCAAAATCAGTTTGATGCGGTAAAAACCGGTTTTGATTTAATGCAAAATACTATTCGTTTTTGTCAATCGGAGTTTTGGCCGGATACCGAGGTTTTGCGTCGCAACGGTTTATCCGTAGTGACCTCATCGTCTTACGAATCGCTGTTTAATTTATTGATTGAAGGGCAATGCGATTGTTTTTTGCGCGGTGCCCAAGAAATTGTTCCGGAATACCAGCAATACCAACAAGACTTCGAAATCGAAAAGAATTTAGTGATTCATTATTTTCAGCCAGGTGTAATTTACGTTAATAAAAATAACCCCGAGCTAGCCGTGCGTTTGGAGCTTGGCTTATTGCGAGCCTGGGACGACGGTTCGTATCAGCGTTTGTTTGAACAATTAATGGGCGATAATCTTAATTTATTGCAGTTGTCTCATCGCCACTATGTGCCTTTAATTAATCCCAAACCTTCAAAGCCCGCACAAATCATCGAACAATTAGATCCGCTTTGGAGTATTCCCAAATGGCCCAATTAATACGGTGCTTAATAATCGGCGTGTTATTTGCGGCGTGTCTGCCTAGCCAGGCAGACACAACACAAACCGATAAACTTGACGAAAAAACAGAAAAAAAAGCACCGCAACTGCTGTATTGGTATCGCAATTACGACTCGCCAGCAACGTTAGAGTTGCTGAAGTTAGCGATCAACAAAACAGTGGATTTATACGGGCCCTTAAAAATTGTGCGCAGTAAAGAATTGAGCCAGGGGCGTGCACTGGCGGCCGTTGCTGATCACCAGGAGCATTTAGTGGGTATTATGAATGTGGTGGTTGACGAGTATCGCCAGGAAGCGGATGCGTTAATTCCCATTCCAATTGCCACGGATCAAGGCTTAGTAGGTTATCGAATTTGTTTGATTAACGAGGGCGAAACGGCTCGATTTGCCGATGTGCGTAGCCACGCGGATATTTTTGAGCGAGATTTAGTGTTTGGTCAGGGCGTTCACTGGCCCGATACGCGCATTCTAGAAGCCAATCAATTGCCGGTGGTTACCAGTGCACGCTACGAGCATTTGTTTGGCATGTTAAAGGGCAAGCGGTTTAATTGCTTTTTACGCGGTGCCAACGAAATTATTAACGATCTTGAAAAATCCGGCGAGTCCAATATAGTTATTGAGCCATCTCTGGCGTTTGTTTATCCCTCGGTTTCGCTATTTTTTGTGAGTCGCCACGATCCCGACTTGGCCGCGCGCATTGAGTTGGGTTTACGGCGGGCGATTTTGTCGGGTGATTTTTCGGATTTTTTACAACGTCATTATCGCGACAGTTTACGCCTGTTGGATGTGCGCAATCGCCGGGTTATTCGTTTAAATAACCCGTTAATTGATAATTTAAAAATGTACCAGCGCAGTGGTTATTTGCTATCGCCGGAAGGGAAAATTAATTATTAATAATCCTTTTATAGCACCACAGGTATGGCCTGGTCGATGCGAATTTCCTCGGCGCTAAGTGTCGCTCGATAGGCTAGAATTTCCACGCCGGCCTTGTGTGCCTCTCGTAAAAGTTGACCGTATCGCGGGTCGATGTGATCGGCAGGCGAGACGGTGTTAATACCGCTGTGTTGAACGCAAAACAATAATGCTGTGCGGTAGTTGTGGTTGAGCAACTCTGTGAGCACTTGTAGATGTTTAGAGCCGCGCTCGCTCACCGAATCGGGAAAATAACCGCGGCCATCTTCTTCGAGCAGCGTAACGTTTTTAACTTCGACAAAACAGGCGCGGTGATCACTGGGGTGGTCGCTTAACAAAAAATCCATGCGGCTGTTGTCGATGGGCGATTTCGCTTCCGGTTTAACGGTTTGGTAGTGGCTGAGTTCAGTAATTATGCCTCGGTCGATGGCTTCCGCCACCAGAGCATTGGCGCGGCTGGTATTTATGCCGGCTTTATGGCCTGTGGGCGTGGTGACAATTTCTAATGTGTTTGGGTATTTTCTTTTCGGGTTGTTGGATTCGGAGATCCAGCAGTCGGTATTGGGGGCCAAGCAATGTTTCATGGAGCCGGTGTTGGGGCAATGCACGGTGAGTGTGGAGCCGTCGTCTTGGGTGACGTCAGTTAGGAATCTTTTATATCTTTTTTGGAATAAAACTTTTCTTAGTTTGGGTGTGAATTGCATATTAATTCTTTCTTAAATGTAGCGTGTTGTTTCTGGTTGAGTCAGCTTTTTGTCGATCATGGGTTTCGCCGATTAGCGACTGTTTGCCGGAGCATGAGGGTAATTGGTGCCTATTCCGCGCTTTTCGCATCCTCTAAAGAAAAATTGCTAGCGCGGGCGCTGGCTTTCTGGTAGGTTCCCTGCCTCGAAAAAAAATGGACTTGAAAACAACTTGAAAAACAAAGTGTGGGCCCAAGATATCCAGCCCTGTGTATTTGACTAGCGAGGCACACAACCATGCCAAATTCGTCCGCTGTAGACAAGTTGTCCTCCCACGGTATTGAGCCCTACCAGGCCAAGCCCGATGAGGAGTACATGAACTCCGCACAGCAAGAACATTTTCGTAAACTGCTTCTAGCTTGGAAATCCGAGCTGATGGAAGAAGTGGATCGCACTATGAGCCACTTAAAAGATGAAGCAGCCAACTTTCCCGATCCAGCCGACCGAGCCAGCCAAGAGGAAGAATTCAGCTTGGAATTGCGTACTCGTGATCGCGAGCGCAAGTTGATTAAAAAGATCGACGCCACACTGGAATTGCTCGATGCCGGCGACTACGGCTTTTGCGATACCTGTGGAGTGGAAATCGGAATCCGTCGACTGGAAGCGCGGCCCACGGCCACCTTGTGTGTGGACTGCAAAACCCTCGATGAAATTCGCGAAAAGCAGGTTGGCGGTTAGCCATTCGTAATCATTGGTTTGGGAGCGTTTCTTGCGCTCTCAATCATCTCTTCATGGGTCTCCCCAATTTCTCAAAGCCTTGGATACAATAGCGGCTTTAGCAGCAGCTTATTGACTATGGCCAACTCTGTTTCTTCCAACAATCGCCCCTATATCGGCCGGTTTGCGCCGTCGCCGACGGGCCGGCTGCATTTTGGTTCTCTGGTGGCCGCCGTGGCGAGTTTTCTCGATGCTCGAGCGGCTAGTGGAAAGTGGTTGTTGCGCATTGAAGATTTGGATCCACCGCGAGAGCAACAGGGTGCGGCTTTGGCGATTATCGAGTCGCTCACCATTCACGGCCTGCACTGGGATGGCGAGATTTTTTGGCAATCACGGCGATTGGCTCTGTACCAATCGGTGCTCAATGATTGTTTGGCCGAGCGCATTTATCCCTGCGCCTGCTCCCGACAACGCTTGGCTCAACTGACGGCGGGCTACGACGGCTATTGCTTACAACACCCTCCGGCAGCGGATCAGCCCGTGGCATATAAAATGAAAGTCGATGATTTCAGTTATCGTTTTATCGATGGTGTGCAAGGCGAGCAACACGAACACCTGCAAAGCCCCCGCGACGATTTTGTATTAAAGCGCAAGGACGGTTTATTTGCTTATCAACTGGCGGTGGTGGTGGATGATTGGCAGCAGGGGGTAAATCGAGTGGTGCGTGGCTCGGATTTGCTGTCGTGTACCGCTCGCCAAGCGTGTTTGTTTGGTGCCTTAAAGGCCGAGATTCCGCATTTTAGTCATGTGCCAGTGGTGCAAAACGCTGGGGGCCAAAAACTCAGCAAGCAGAATTTAGCGCGTGAGTTGAACAATCAACAGCCTGTGATCAATCTTTTCGCGGCGCTAGACTTTTTAGGGCAAAATCCCCCACAAGAATTAATCGGCGAAAGTGCAAGCGGCGATGTTGGCGCGCTGTTGAATTGGGCCGTCGACCACTGGCAGTTAGATAAGGTGCCTAAAACGATGGGTGTGGTTTTGGAGGAAAGTGAGTGATTACTAAGCGAGGCCCGCGTGCGACCCGATAGCTCCTTTTCTCGCCAGCGGCTGATAATTTTTGTGCTGGTGTTAGCGGCGGTGTTTTCTCCGGCTGCATTTGAGTGGATGCTCAACCCGGAAGGCGCCTGGTATCGGCCGTTTTTTGTGTGGTTGCTGGTGGTTGTGGTGGCTTTTTGGCTGCAGCGTAAAGGTGGGCCCGACGATGACCTTTGAACTGCCCACCGTGGCCTTGGTGGTGGTCACCTATGTGTGTGTGATGTTTGGCATTGCCATAATTACCAATCGGGGCTGGCTGCCGCGTTTTATCGTTAATAACCCCATTACCTATATTTTGTCGCTGGGGGTGTTTGCCAGCACTTGGGCTTACTACGGTGTGCTTGATCTCGCTCGCCAGTACGGTTACGGCGCGCTCACTTACTATGTGGGCACAGCGGCGTTGTTTCTGTTTGCGCCGGTGACTCTTAGTCCGCTCGCTCAGCTGGTTCGCCGATTTAAAATTCCCTCCATTGCCGATTTGCTGGTGTTTCGCTATCACAGCCAAACGGTGGGTGGCATGGTAACTCTGTGCATGATGGTGGCACTGCTGCCGCTGTTGGCCATGCAGATTCAGGCGGTTTCGGAGACTCTAACCATTCTCACCGTCGAGACCGCCGCCGAAGATCTGTTTAATCGCGAGACGGTGCGTTTTCGAGAATCCATCGCCGCGGCCTACTGCGGTTTGTTGGCCATTTTCACCTTGATGTTTGGCGCTAGCCGAGCCCGCCAGCGAGGCATGGTAATGGCGATGGTGTTCGAATCCTTAATTAAGGTCTGTGCCATCACAGCCATCGGACTTATGGTGTTGTTTCAGGTGTTTGATGGGCCAGACGGTTTGGATCAATGGCTGGTGAACAATCCCGATCAGCACGCACTTTTGTACAACTCGGTATCGCAAAACAGTTCCCACACCTTGTTGTTGGTGTTTATCGCCACGGCGTTGGCACTGCCGCATATTTTTCAGTCGTCGGTGGTGGACATTCCCCTGCTCAAATCCATGCGCTTGGTGTCTTGGGCATTTCCGCTGTTTTTATTGATTATGGCATTGCCGATTTTCCCCATTTTATGGGCCGGCACCAAGCTGGAATTGGCGGTACCCGTGCAGTACTACACATTGGCCATTCCGCGCGCGTTGGAAATGCCGGGCTTAACGCTGCTGGCGTTTATCGGCGGTTTGTCGGCGGCCACCGGAGCCATGGTGTCGATTATCATGGCCAGTACGGTAATGGTGCTCAATCATTGGGTGCTACCGATGTCGCGGCTGGGCAATCAACGCGATTTGCGGCGCAAGCTGGTATGGTTGCGTCGGGCCACCATCTCTACGTTGTTTTTAATTGGTTACCTTTTTTATCTGGTTATTGGCGGCAGTCATCGGTTGATGGAATTGGCCTTAGCCACTTTTATCGAAACTCTGCAGTTCTTCCCGGCGATTGTAGCGGTCACCTATTGGACCCAGGCCAACCGTTTTGGAGTTGTGGCTGGGTTGTCGGTGGGTAGTGCCATTTGGTTTGTGTTTTTACTGCTGCCAATGGTGTTGAATATCGAGCAGTACCAGTTGCCGATTATTGGCTCGTTCACGGTGGGGATTGATGCCTGGAACGCGATCACTCTGTGGTCGCTGGGGCTTAATTTAGCGGCGTTTGTGGTGGTGTCGCTACTTACCCAACAAGACCCCGAAGAACAATACAGTGCCTCGTTGTGCTCTGAAGATGAATTAACCCATCCTGTGCGCGTTATTTTGGATGTGCACAGTTGTGAGGAAATTAAAGAGCGTCTGAGTCGAAGCCTGGGTTCTACATTGGCCGAGATTCAAGTGAACCGAGCGGTGGAAGAGCTGGGCCTGAGTTTATCGGAGCGTCGACCCTACAGCTTACGACGCATCCGCAACCGATTAGAAACCAATCTGTCTTCAATGATGGGGCGCTCTGTCGCCAACGAAGTGATCGACCGCTATTTGCCGTATCGATTGCCCGAGAAAGCCGGCAGTACCGATATTAATTTGATCGAGGCGCGCTTGCACCGCTACCGGGATCGACTATCGGGTATGGCTGTGGAGTTGGATAACCTGCGCTTGTATCACCGCAACACGCTGCAAGAGCTGCCCATGGCAGTGTGCTCGCTGGGCCAGGATTTGGAAATCATCATGTGGAATCGAGCCATGGAGGATATCACCGGTATCGATGCCGCCTCGGTGGTCGGTTCTCATCTTTCGGGTTTACCCGCTCCCTGGTTACAGCTCATCGAAGATTTCAGTCACAGCAACGAAGCGCATCGCCACAGTCAGTTGGTTTCTATCGGTGGGCGGGATCGCTATTTCAGTTTGCACAAATCTATTTTGCATAATCCCAAAATGCTCAGCGAAGACGATGGGCAGGTCGTATTGCTCGAAGACGTTACCGAGCTTAAAAACCTGGAACACGAACTGGCTCATACCGAGCGATTGGCCTCGGTGGGGCGATTAGCGGCGGGCGTGGCGCACGAGATAGGCAACCCGGTTACGGGCATTGCCTGCCTGGCTCAGAACTTAAAGTACGAGGTGGACAACCCCGATGCATTGGAGTCGGCGGAGCAAATATTGTCGCAGACCGATCGCATCAGTCGCATTGTGCAAACCCTGGTGGGCTTTTCGCATGCCGGTACACAAGGGCAAAATGTGGTGGGTCCGGTGGTCATCGCCGAATGCGTCGACCAAGCTGTAGCATTATTGTCGCTGCAAAAAGATAACATTCAGGTAGACTATATCAACGAGGTCGATTCCAGCTTTAATGTGCTGGGAGATGATCAAAAACTGATACAGGTGTTTGTTAACCTGTTAGCCAATGCTCGTGATGCCAGTACCGATGGTGATAAAGTAACCATTCAGGCATTTGCGGAGGCCAAGTGGTTAAAGGTTTGGGTAACCGATGAAGGCTCTGGCATCGATGAGGCTCATCTGGAGCAGATTGTCGAACCCTTCTTTACCACCAAAGAGCCCGGCAAGGGAACAGGGCTCGGGTTGGCCATGGTGTACAGCATAATTCGGCATCATCAAGGCAGCATTGATGTTGTGAGTCCAGTCAATCAACAAGAGCGCACAGGGACACGTTTTATCATACGTTTGCCTCTCGCCCTTGAAACCGACCCCATGGATGGCCAAACTAACAGTGAACAGTTGCGAGATTAATTCGAGTTATCCTACGGCCCAATGAGCAAAATACTGATCGTTGAAGACGAAGTCATTATCCGCACGGCACTGCGCAAACTGCTGGCGCGCAACAAATACGAAGTGGCCGAGGCTACCTCGGTAAAAGAGGCCACGACCAAGTTTAAGTTATCTGATTTTCAGCTAATTATCAGTGACTTGCGCTTGCCCGGCGCTCCGGGAACCGACCTGATCAAGCTCTCGGGCGAAGTGCCGGTGCTGATCATGACCAGCTACGCCAGCTTGCGTTCAGCGGTGGATTCCATGCGTATGGGGGCGATGGATTACATTGCCAAGCCGTTCGACCACGATGAAATGGTGGCGGCGGTGAAGCGCATTATTGGCAAGGCCAAAGCGCTCAAACCCAACAGCCAGCGCAAAACGCGCGGTGCCGTACCCAGTGTAGAAGGCATGATTGGCACCAGCAACGCGATGCGCGAGCTCTATGCCAAGATCCAAAAAGTAGCCCCCACTCAAGCCACTGTGCTCATCCACGGTGAGACCGGCACCGGTAAAGAGTTGGCGGCACGGGCGATCCATAATTTGAGTCCGCGCGCCGACCAGCCAATGATTTCTGTTAACTGTGCTGCGATTCCTGAAACCCTTATCGAATCCGAACTCTTCGGCCACGAAAAGGGCGCGTTTACTGGAGCGGCCAGCACGCGCGAAGGTCTAGTGGCCGCCGCCGATCGCGGCACCTTATTTTTGGATGAAATCGGCGAGTTGCCTTTAGAAGCTCAAGCCAGATTGCTGCGGGTAATTCAAGAAGGCGAGGTGCGGCCCATTGGCTCCATTGAGTCACGCAAAGTCGACATTCGCCTGGTGGCGGCAACGCACCGGGATTTGCGCCAGTTAGCCGCCGAGGGCAAATTTCGCGAAGACTTATTCTATCGCTTAAACGTACTGCAGCTTACGCTGCCGCCACTGCGCGATCGCGGCAAGGACATTATCGCTATCGCCGAAGCGCTGCTGGAAAAATACTGCGAGCAACTTAAAACCCCGTTAAAGACATTGTCTCCCGAAGCGATTCAAGCCATCACCACCTATTCGTGGCCCGGCAATGTGCGAGAGTTAGAAAACGCCATGCAGCGTGCGGTGATCTTATCGGAAGAGGGCTCGGAAATTGATCACCGAGTCTTGGATATCGATCTCGACTTGGTTATTGCCGAAGAGCGCGAAATAGAAGGTGTTTCTCCCTATCGACAAAACGCCCGAGTTGCAGCGCGCAAGACCACTCCAGTGGCTAGCAAACCGAATTCCGATCCCCCCGAAGATTTATCTCTGGAAGATTATTTCCAGCATTTTGTACTGGAACATCAGGAATCCATGAGTGAGACCGAGTTAGCTCGCAAGCTCGGTATTAGCCGAAAATGCCTGTGGGAACGTCGTCAGAAGCTGGGTATCGAGCGCAAGAAAACCCTGTCTTCCTCCAAATAAGCTTCGTTGTAGCCACATCCTAGCCACATCTCCTCGACTGTTCGCCGCTACAGGTTATGTTTTATAGCCTGTGGCGGCTAGCTGCGATCATTTGATTTCAAGCCCGCCTTAAGCGCCCAACAGCGCCGAAGAGATTACTATCGGCCGTTGTCCAGTTTGTTTAACTTTTAATCAGATTCTGTCAAGAAATCCGCGCCAACTGTTACGAAATGAGCAACCACGGGTTACCCCCGGTAAAGTGTTACCAAGAAAGTGATCAGTAACACATCTCGGGAGAATAGGTAACGAAATAAAAATAGCAAAAGGAGATAAGAGGGGTCTTAAAAATTATAAGTTATTGAAAAATAACGATAAATTAGTTTTGGCACAGCGTCTGCATTATGTCTGGTACATAACAACAATAAACAATAACAATAAAAAAGCTAAATAAACGACAAATTAGAATAACAACAATAAATAATAAGAAAGTTAACTATAATAACAACAAGAAATAATAATAAAGAAAATTACAACTATAAAACTAATAAAAACTAGCGACAAACTGACTTAATTCTCGGAGAGAATTTACGCATTAGCGAATGATATGCATGGAAGCAGACACATTGTGAAGAATATCATCTAAGAGGGGGAGTATCCCTCCCCCTCTTATTGCTTTATTCAATGCCTTCAATAAATTCTTCTTACTCTCTGTCTTTTTACTCTTACGCTATCAGTCCTCTACGATCTACGCGCTCTAAGCTTCCGAACCTCACATATTCTCACCAAGCCAAGCTGCGCATTCAGGCTATTTTACCGTTTCAACTCCGAACCGTTTCAACATCAATTATTTCTTGCCAAGAAAATCCTCAGCGTTTTACGAATACCGATAGACACGAAAGTTTTGGCGGCTATTTTGGGGGTAAAATTCCACGAGGGTAGAACCTCTGGTAGACTCCCTCCTTTGGTTTCCAACACAGATTGGTTTATGTACCTCTACGATTGCAAAAATATCAGGCTCGCATGCTAAAACGGTTTATTAACCTCTTCTCCAGCGAAGGCAGCGGTGCTGGCTCGGTAATCCCTCGCAGCAAACACGCTATCTCTAATCAAAACATTAGCCGCAATGCCATTAAAGTCATTGAGCGACTGCATCAGGCGAACTACGAGGCGTATTTGGTAGGGGGCGGTGTGCGCGATCTCTTGCTCGATGGCCGCCCAAAAGATTTTGATGTGGCAACCAATGCGACACCGGAGCAAGTTCGCAAGCTGTTTCGCAGTGCGCGCATTGTGGGTCGGCGTTTTCGCATTGTGCATGTGCGTTATGGGCGCGAAATTATCGAGGTTACCACCTTCCGCAGCCACCATAACGAGAACGAAGGCAAGGCCAACGAGTCCGCTCAATCGGCTGATGGCATGCTGTTGAGAGACAACGTCTACGGTGATATTCAAAGCGATGCCGAGCGCCGTGATTTTACCATTAACGCGCTCTACTATGATCCTCAAAGCGGCGATATTTTGGATCACACCCGCGGCATGCAAGACATTGGCAATCGACTCCTGCGGGTGATTGGCGATCCCGAAACCCGTTTTAAAGAAGACCCAGTGCGTATGCTCCGCGCGGTTCGCTTTGCCGCCAAATTGGGATTCAGTATTGATGCAAAAACAGCCGCGCCTATCCAGCCATTAGCGGCGATGTTGGATAACATTCCTTCCGCTCGCTTGTGGGACGAAAGCCTTAAATTGTTTATGTCGGGCTATGCGACCGCCATTTTCCATCTGCTCTTGGAGCACAATTTATTTCGCCATCTGTTTCCCGGCAGCGCTGAGCAAATCGATAACCCCACCAGCATGGCTTTTTTCGAAAAAGCCATGATCAATACCGACAAACGCATTCGAGCCGACAAGCGCGTAACTCCGGCGTTTATTTTTGCCGTACTGTTGTGGCCGGCAATCGATAAACGCCGCCGCGAATTGATGAGTGAGGGCGCGCAGGGGATGCAAGCATTCCATACTGCCCAGCAGCAGGTGCTGCAGCGACAAATTAATCGCATCGCCATTCCCAAACGCTTTACTTCCACCATGCGTGAGATCTGGGATTTACAGCCGGCGTTACCGCGTCGGGCTGGCAAGCGAGCTTATCGCACCTTAGAACACCCGCGATTTCGCGCCGCGTACGATTTTTTGTTGTTGCGCGAAGAAGCCGGCGAGAATCATCAAGGTTTGGGCCAGTGGTGGACGCGTTTCCAGTCGGCCGATGAGGCCACTCGCGAGGAGATGATTAACGGTCTACAAAACCAGCCTCAAAGTCGCCGCCGACGCTCGTCTTCGTCGCGCCGAGGCAAGTCGAATTCGTCTTCCGACTCCTCCAGTAACCCAACGTCCGCCTAGCCACTTATCGTGTTAACTTCTCATGCATTGGCCTATGTTGGTCTGGGCTCTAACTTGGATGATCCGCTCAATCGGGTCGAGCGCGCTTGTCAGTCAATCGCTGGCATTGAGGGGCTGGAAATCGTGCAAATCTCCCCTTGGTACGAAAGCAAAGCCATAGGCCCTGGGGAGCAGCCCGATTTTATTAACGGCGTTGCCGCGGTAAAAACACAACTGGAACCCCTGCAATTGCTTAAAGCCTTGCAAGCAATCGAAGACGAGCAGGGCCGCCAACGCCTGGTACGTTGGGGCGCTCGCACGCTCGATTTGGATTTGTTGATCTACGGTGATACGGTTATGGACTGCGCGCAACTCACACTGCCGCACCCTCATTTGCACCAGAGAAACTTTGTGGTTTACCCTTTGGCGGATGTGGCTCCGCAACTGGTTTTACCGTCTGGAGAATCCATCGCGTCGCTGCGGCAACAATTGGGAACTGAAGGCTTGAGGCGTCTGTAGCCCGCTTATTACAGTGAGGAATGGCAGTTGGAATACGGTTTCGGTTTACACTGGGATTTTAGGGAAAGCCAATGCCCCAAATACATTACCGTTGAAGGGCCAATCGGCGTGGGTAAAACCACGTTGGCTCGGCATTTGGCGGTAACATTTGGCTCGCAATTAATTCTGGAAAAAGCCGAAGAAAACCCATTTCTCGCCAATTTTTACGCGAATCCCGGCCAATCCGCATTACCTAACCAACTCTTTTTTCTGTTTCAGCGCATTCAGCAGCTGCAGGAACTGCAAGATTTGGATCAGACCGAGCTTTTCGAAAACACCTTTGTGGCCGATTTTTTAATGGCCAAAGATCAATTATTCGCAGAAATTACCTTAGACAAAGACGAGCTGCTCCTCTACGAGCAAGTGGCCGATAAATTAAAAACCAAAACCGTAGCGCCCGATTTAGTGGTGTACTTGCAAGCGCCGACATCCGTTTTAATTGATCGCATTCAAAAGCGTGGGGTCGGTTACGAACAGGCCATTAATCCAGAATATTTAGAGCGGCTCAACGATGCCTACACTCGGTATTTTTTGCATTACGATGAATCGCCGTTATTGATCGTTAACGCTCGAGATTTGGATCTGGCCAATAATGCCCGAGATTACCAAGCTTTGGTGGATTACCTGCTAACCATAAAAAACGGCCGGCATTTTTACAATCCTGCGCCGCTTCTATAACGATTGTCCGTTGTTTCATCAAACTTCGTGAGAGAGAAAACCATGCCTTATTCCACTCCAACTACCGAGTCTGCACTGACTAAACCGATCACGGTAAATACCTTGCGCAAATTTAAGCGCGAGAAACAAAAGTTTGTGTGTGTTGCACTTTACGATGCGCCGATGGCGGGTATGGCTCAAAAAATGGGGATTGAGGTCTTGCTTGTGGGCGACAGCCTGGGCATGACCGTGTTGGGGTACGACAGCACCATTCCCGTGACCATGGAGCACATGATTTACCATGTGGAAGCGGTTAAACGAGGCAATTCTAAATCGCTCATTATGGGCGATTTACCGTTTATGACCTACGCCACACCCGAACTGGCCATGGCCAACGCCTCGCGGATTATGCGCGCCGGTGCCCACATGGTTAAGCTCGAAGGCGGTGCCTGGGTGGCCGATACCGTAAAAATGCTCACCGATCGCGGCATTCCTGTGTGCGCGCACTTGGGCTTAACGCCGCAATCGGTTAATAAATTTGGTGGCTTTAGAGTGCAAGGGCGCAAAGAGGAACAAGCCCAAGCAATGATTGAGGACGCTAAACTGCTGGATCAAGCCGGCGCCGATTTATTGGTTTTGGAATGTGTGCCCACCGCTCTAGGCAGTGCCATTACCGACGCGGTTTCTATGCCGACCATCGGCATTGGCGCCGGCGGTGAAACCGATGCTCAAGTATTGGTGATTAACGATATATTGGGTTTAACCGAGCAGCCACCCAAATTCTCGAAAAACTTTTTAGCAGAAACCGCTTCTATTCCCGGTGCGCTAAAAAAATACCGAGACGATACTCGCTCCGGTGAATTTCCCAGCGCCGAACATATGTTCAACTAAGCACTGGTTAAAGGAAGCTCTGATTAAGTCAGTAATGAGTAAATCAGAGCTTCCGAAATAACATCACTTTTTTATAATTCCTCGGGTGAGGCCAGCTTGAGTGTTTTTTTAATTAAGCGGCCGTTGCGCACCAATTCCAGAGTGACTTTATCGCCCGGTTTATGGCTTTCTAAAACGCTGAGCAAATCGTCGTGGTTGTTAACGGTTTGCTCGTCGATGGTCACGATAATATCTCCTAGCTCGGTCGCGCCCCAGCGATTGGTAACAATACCTTTTAGTCCCGCTTGACTGGCAGGGCTGTTGGGGAAAACCCGCAACACGGGAATCCCCGATAAATTATTCGCTTTGGCCCAATTTAAGGGGGCCATTTCGATTCCAATAACCGGGCGAATGGAGTGCCCATATTGAATCAAATCGGGCACGATGCGTTTAACGGTGTTAACTGGAATGGCAAAGCCGATTCCAATGCTGGCGCCGTTGGGGCTGTAAATTGCCGCATTAACGCCGATCAGTTCCCCGTCTGAATTCAGTAACGGGCCGCCGGAATTGCCCGGGTTAATGGCCGCATCGGTTTGAATTACATTGCGAATGGTGCGGCGGTTGGGTGCTTGAATTTCCCGGCCCAGCGCGCTCACCACACCCACGGTTAAGGTGGTGTCTAAGCCAAACGGATTGCCAATGGCCAGTACTTTACGGCCAACTTCCAGCGCGTCGGAATCGCCCACAGGCAAGGGTTTAAGTACGCGCTCGGGGGCATCAATTTTTAGCACGGCGATGTCTTTTTCGGGCGCTAGTCCCACCACCTTTGCTTGCCAAGAAGATTGATCGGCCAGCGTAATATTAATTTGCCGCGCTCCATCGACCACGTGAAAATTTGTGACGATGTGTCCTTGCTCGTCCCACAAAAAACCTGTGCCGGTTCCCTGTTGGCGACTGGAATAATTAAACGTAAACGGATCGCGAACCAGCGTATTGTTGGTTACAAATACCACTGATGAGCTGGCGTTTTTAAAAATATCGATGCTGTTGCGTTCATCGGCGCTGGGAGCCGCAATGACACTGGCGGGCACAACAGTGCCCACCAAGAGTACTAAAATAAAAGCCCAGCGGTGTAAATGCCCGTGCATTGTTATTCGATTCATACGCGCAATTAACTACAATTTTTGTAAGGCGTTAATTCGCTCAGCCAAAGGCGGGTGGCTGGACAGCAATTTGGTAAATTGTTGCTTAAAGCCACCATTAATACCAAATGCCTGCATGGAATCCGGTAAATCGTTGGCCACTTGTGCTTGCGACTCTGCTTGCAAGCGTGCCAAGGCGTTAATCATGGCTTGCTTACCGGCTAAGTTCGCCCCGGCTGCATCCGCTCGGTATTCTCGATAACGAGAAAATGCCATAACAATCATCGACGCCAAAATACCCAAAATAATTTCGGCCACAAACGTAGCGATAAAGAAACCGGGACCCCGACCGTTTTCGCTTTTAAAGACTGCTCGATCAACGAAATAACCAATAATCCGAGCAAAAAACATGACAAAGGTATTAATCACGCCTTGGATGAGCGCCAAGGTGACCATGTCGCCATTGGCTACGTGGCCAATTTCGTGCGCGAGTACGGCTCGAATTTCGTCTTTTTGAAACCGATGCAACAGTCCTTCGCTGACTGCCACGAGGGCGTTATTTTTGTTCCAGCCCGTGGCGAAGGCGTTAGAGGCCGGCGACGGAAAAATACCCACTTCTGGTTTGCCAATACCGGCTTGTTCGGCCAAATCAGCCACGGTTTGCAGTAGCCAGCGTTCGTCGGCAGTGCGGGGCGAGGTAATGATTTCTGTTTTGGTGGTCCATTTGGCGATAAATTTGGAAATCAACAGCGAAATTATGGCTCCGGCAAAACCGAATACCGCACAAAAAGCCAGAAGGTTACCGAGGTCTAGCCCGGACCCGGTAGATTTAACGTAAGAACCCACGCCGAGTAGGTTTAAAGTAATACTGGCAACCAGTACTACGGCAAGGTTGGTAAGCAGAAATAAACCAATCCTAAACATTAACGAAGTATCTCCGTAAAAAATGCACAAAGAGAAAGAAGGTGAAGAAGCCGTAAAGCCTACTGCGGTTGATACCGTCAGCTAAGTTGGCCTCAGCGATATAGATGGGTGTGGACGGGGAAAATTCAATAAAAAAAAGCCACCTCAATGAGGTGGCTAAAAACCGTGATTAGCCTGATAAGGAGAAGAGACCATGTTAGGAAGGGCTCCTCAAACCAACTGTGGTTAGCAGTTGATGTTTAAATGATAACAAATCTCATTAGCGTGTAAAGCTTTTTTTGAAAATAATTCTCAATTGATAGTGTTTTTCAGTCGGTTGCCACAACCATGGGATTTTACAACCCGGGATAATTAAAGAGTGGCACTGCCTGTGGGGATATTGTAGATGGTTGAATACTGGCAACGTTTGGTTTGGTCAAAACCCTAAGCCGCGGAGCTGTAGAAACCGGTGCGCCATTCTATCTGTGCAAAGAGAACGCTATCTGTGCAAAGAGAACGGTTTTGCAGAGATAAGGGCTGTGCAAAGGTTAGGGCTAAGCAAAGATAAGGGCTATGCTATGAGCCCATAAGTATAAAGTGCTCTGTTAGGTCTGTACGATCAGATCCTTACCTAAAGGGCAGAAATCTAAAGCGCAGGAATCAGTTGTCTGGCCGCTACTATGGAAGCGCAAGCTTGTGTATGGAAAAGCAGGGTTGATTGATTCAAACCAACAGCCAATGCAGCCAGCGGCAATTTAAACTACCCAAAAAATTACACTTACAGGCAATTAAACCCACTGGTAGTTGAATCTTTAGTGGCCATGCAGCAGCTTTCTTATGTTACTGATAAAGCCTGTATCGCTAACAATCATGGCTACATGGCTATCAATCAACTTATTATCGCTATCGACCAACTGACTATCGCTATCAACCAACTTATATATCGCTAAACAGCAATCAACAGTGAGCAACCAAAACAGCCGCACGGTCTTTAAATATTTAAATCAGCAGGGACGCCCGCATGTACAGCCCAATCACCTGAAACCTTCGGGTGTCAGGTGATTGAGTCCAGCCATAGCTAGGTTCCGGTCGCTTTCATGCCGGACTCTAGGTTGAGGTGGTAAGCCTCAGCCGCTTCGATGAGTTCGGCTTTGTCTTCTGGACTTAAATCGTTCCAGTGGGTGTTGTCGAGAGCACCTTGCAGCGCGTACAACATAACCTTGGAAACGCTAATTCCACGGTTTTTGATGCGCAAGTAAGTTTCCACCGGGCCGACTTCTTTTAAGTCGTCGACACTGTGGATGCCCACGGCGTGAAGAATATTTACGGATGCAGCACCTATATTTTTCAAATGAATAAGATCTGACTCATATACGTTCATTGGTTTTTTACCTATCTTCATTATTATTATTTAGGGGTTTATGCTGTAACTGCACATTTGGTACGTATTGTTTGCCCAAACGGGTGAACAATATTTGTGCTGATTGTCTATCGTAAACTCAGCGGCTGCAGTTGCCAAACTTAACACCTAAGTCGTTACGTTAGGTATCACTCTATTTATTTGGAACTTCTCTTTTAGAAACATATGCTTAGCTTTGCTTGTATCAGCGGCCAAACCGATGCACACGTTGTCGACTTCGAATACCAAACGCTTAAGGCTAAATTACAGCCACAAGTGATTCCGTCCTTAAAAATTTTAGCAGATGCAGCAAAAAGTCAAGGTTTTCAGTTGGCTATTGTCAGCGGTTTTCGCGATTTTCAACGTCAAAGTGCCATTTGGAACGCGAAAGCCCGTGGCGAACGGCCAATTTTAGATGCCAATGAAAAGCCCATTGCTCCGGGAAGCCTGCAAGGCTGGCCCTTGGTGCAAGCTATTTTGCGTTGGAGCGCCTTGCCTGGAGCGTCGCGGCATCACTGGGGTACAGATTTTGATGTTATCGACAGTGCCGCACTAAAACCCGGTTATAAAATTCAATTAACCCAACAGGAAGCTTCGCCAAATGGCATTTTTGGCGACTTTCATGTGTGGTTAAGCGAATGGCTCCATAATAATGCCGAATTAGGATTTTGTAGACCCTACTTTAGTACTAGTTCGAATAAAAATATTAACGCCAATTTTGGCGTATCCCCCGAACCCTGGCATTTGAGTTATCAACCCATTGCCGCCCAAATCGAACGGCTTTACAACCTAAGCGACCTCCAAGCATTGGTACAATCCAGTAATTTGGCCCTGGGCGATGTGGTTTTGGCGCATTTGCAGGAAATTTTTGATCGCTTTGTGGTACCCAGGTGATATGAGGTACCCAGGGGATAGTGGAGCTAAAGATACAGTGGTGATTGGCCAGTCGTAATCTCTGATTAATATTCTTTTTCTCATCGCGTAGAAATCCGTTCTTACCCAATCGCTAATCGAGTAACTAGGGATTTGTGC
>CAYFFE010000067.1:0-20224 GCA_964342265.1 uncultured Cellvibrionaceae bacterium
ATTGGGTGCCGAGGTGTGGCTGGATTGGGTCGCCACCCTTTCTATTTTTTTTTATGTCTATTTTTTCTCGCAGTATTCCCACCATTAAAACTTAAAACTACCTATCAATCGCTGCAGTTGATTAGCAAGTTCCATTTCATCTTTGGCTGCCCGGGTTATCTGCTCGCCACCAGTGGCGGTCTCCTGGGCCATGGTATTGATGTCGGTAACGTTTTTAGCGATTTCGCTGGTAGCGGTAACTTGCTCATCGGCGGCGCTGGCAATTTGCTCGGTCATACTGCGCACTGTGGCGATGGATTGAGTCAGTGAATCCAGCTCCTGTTTTAGGGAGTTTGTACAATTAAGAGCCTCGTTGGATTCCGACACACAGGTTTCCATCGACTGAGACGCTTTACGGCTGCTGTCCTGGAAGAGAGCAATAGTGCTTTCGATTTCCTCGGTTGATTGTTGGGTACGCTGCGCTAGGGAGCGAACTTCATCGGCTACCACTGCAAATCCACGGCCTTGTTCGCCGGCGCGAGCGGCTTCGATTGCTGCGTTTAAGGCCAACAAATTGGTTTGCTCGGCGACACTTTTAATAACATCCAACAGGCTAGAAATATTGCCACTGCGCTCGTTTAATTCGCAGACCTGATTATTAGCCAATGTAACCTCTTCGCCCATTCGCTTCATGCTGGATAGGGTGCTGACGATAATCTGGTTACTGGTTTGCGTAGTGCGTTCCATATCGTCGGCCGATTGCGCTGTTTGGGTAATATTCCGCGCAACTTCCTGTGCTGAGGCCGACATCTGTTCAATAGCAGAGGCCACAGTACTGGTATTTTGGCCCTGGGTATACAATGCTTGTTGATTGTCCGCAATGGTGTCTGAGGTTTCTTGAGCGCTAGCAGTTAGTTGGTCGCAAGCCTTATAAAATTCTTTAAACGCGGCGACAAAGGTGGTTACCAAAGTGTTTAATTCGTTGGCAATTTGGCCCAACTCATCGTTGGTTACGGCATTGGCCCTTACCGTTAAATTTTTGTCTCTAGTTACTGAGTAAATTGTTTTATAAATGGATGACATCTGCTTGTTTAAACTAACAAACATGACAAATCCGCCCCAAAAAATTACCAAAAATAGCCCAGCGATCAAAACCAATATTGCAATTAGTGCGTTACTGGCATCAGTGGCTAAGCGTTGGCTAACTGATAAGATGGATTTTGTTAAATGATCTTCAACTTTTTTTAATTGATTGATACGGTCAGTGGCCGAGTCGAACCAGTTCGATGCACTAACCTCAAACCCGCCCTCTATAAAATTTTGAGAAGCGATTTGACGAAATTGCTCAACTTCCTCCACTGCTGATACCTGCATTGTTTTCTGATAAAAAGAGCGTTCGGACTCACTGGCGACTTTTAAATAAGTTTGTAGGTAAGCGTTTTGCTCAGTGACTAGAGACACAAATTTCTGAAACATGCCTGGGGCAAAAGAATCTAAGTTAAAAGTATTGCTCAAAACAGCTCGCTCAATGCCTGCGCGTTCTTTGGACTGAAGAAAGTTAAAATAGGCATGCAATTGATTAGCTTGTTCTACCGATACCGATTGCTCTAGAGCGGCCAGAGGGGCATCCAACAGCACGGCATTTAATTCAGTGTAATAGGTCAATGCATCACTCAATGTAATGTCGCCATTGCTAATTCGAGAGCGAATGGAATTAAGTCGATTCAATCGTGATGCAGCATCGGATATTTGACGGTTGGCGCTTTCGTTGTTGATTTTACTCTGTGTTTTGCTTAAGTAGTTACTGCGACTGGTATTGGCCTGGTCAGTTTTTTGTCGCTGTTCGTTTAATTTACCGCGAAATGTCGCGAGCTTATCACCACCGGAATTATACGCTCCTAAAAATCCAGCCGTTAAACCACGTTCCTTTTGTAATTCGTGTACTAATTGACTATTACTGGCCGAAACCGACACCAAGTGCTCGACCTGGTGGGCACTTCGGTAATCGCTAATGACAGACCAAGCCGAATTGATAGAAAAATAAGTAAATCCCGCCAATATGGGAATGATTAACAACAATACTTTTTTTGTAAAGCTTAGATTTTTCATGATGCCTCAATCACTTGTATGACAAAAAATATAGCGAGTTGCCCCGTAAACTCGCTGATTGCTGATGCTCAAGTAGCTTATCGGGTGTTTTAGTCGTGTTGTTAATTGTTGGTTTTTAGAAAGCCTGAAGTTGTTATGTGGGATATACGGCAAATTTACATAAGTTGTATCGGCATAGGCGACTATAAGTGTAGTCTCGTTTAAAAATCTATGTAGATACACGGCAAGAAATTTTATAGAAAATAGTTGGTAAGGTATTTTTGGTGCCAAAATGCAGCCGCCAATTTCTCAGTAAGGGTTGATTGTATTACTAAAACTGAAGATTGCTATGAATGCTTTGTGGTGGTGCGCGCAAGGTAATTATTGTTTCGTAATGGGGCATAAAGGCAGTTAAAAGCATAGTGAAACTTGCGGATACTCTAAGTAATTACCCGTACAGCTCGCCAAAATTGTATTTCGGTTAATGGAATGTGACAAAAGATCAGTAATCTAATCGGCGAATAAAAGTTAATGAATTTGAAAGACTAAAGGGCTTCAATTAAAAGTTGCAGCAAGGGTGGCGATGATAAGGTAGCCAATGGCGCGATTTATTGAATTACCAGCTCTGTTCAACGGCAACGTGCAAAGCACGTGGTGTTCCGGGCATGTATCGATCGCCAGAAAAACTGGTAAAATCCGCTCGTTCAGCGTAGCGAGTATCCAATAGGTTACTAATCCGAAAAAACCACAAAGTGTCGGCATCCAGTTGATATTGTGCCGATAAATTCAATAAATTATGTCCCGAATATTTGTGATTATTTTCCGGATCGGTGAAGTATTCACTAACAAACTGCCATTGAGTTTGCAGTTGTAACTGCGGTAACGCCTGCCATTTAACGCCGAGATTACCCAATCGCCGGGGCGCGGTATCTACGTCGTTACCGCTCACAATTCCAGATTCGCTATCGTTAAAATCATACTGATGGCGCACCAGCGTTCCGGCAAAGTTAAGCGTGGTGCGCGGGTTGAGTGCATAGGTTAGCGAGAGCTCTATGCCGCGATGTCGACTTTTGCCGTTATCCAAATTAAAAAAATCGCTGTTGCGATAAATTAAATGGGATTTTTGCTGAGCAAACAACGCCAATTGCTGTTGCCAATTGCCTTGCTGGGCACGCCAACCCAATTCCACACTGGATAATTGCTCTGATTGCAAATCCGCAACTTGCTGTTCTCGCTGCAGTCGATAAAGCTCGGTGGCTTGGGGAACACGAAACACTCTAGCCACGGTAACATAAAATTGGTGCGTGTCGTTGTGTTGATAGCTCGCACTGGCTTTGGGGCTGAGATTAAAAAAGTCATCGCTGCGATCTGCCGGTCGGCTGTACCGGCAACCGCCAAAGTCACAGGCCGAGCCATCGTCCCGAGTTCTTCCCACCGGTAATTGATTATCGTAATCGTAGCGTAACCACTCTGCCCGCAGCCCTAAGGTTGTACTTAAACGATCCGTCCAAGATTGATCGATTTGTACAAACGGCGAAACTTGCACAACATCCACTTGATAATCGTAATGATAACCTTGGGGAATAGTCGCCATTAAAAACGGCGATCCGGTGGTGGGCGAGGCTTGAAATTGCGTAAGCCAGCCATCGGCCACTTCGCCATCCAGTCCAACTATAAATTCAGTACTATCGTACGAAAACTCCCGCAACGATTGCACACCAAAACTGGTGTGGCCATTGCGCTCTAGCGGCGTGCCAGGTAAAAAGTGCTGCAAAAAATCCATCCGATTCCAACGCACGTAGGGTGTAATTTGCCAATAACGGTTATTAGGCTCGGGTGTTATTGTTGCCCAAGCTCTAACCGCTTGAGCATCGCGGTAGGCTTCGGGATTGGCGTTGGTTTTTATGAGTGCGTCGTTTTGGTAGCTGTTTAAACCAACAATAAATCCTGCTGTTTCTTGGTTTAAATTCGTGAGCGTAATGCCGGTGTTGATATTTAAGTTTGTTGTCGCAAACGTACTTTTTAGTGAGAGCTTTTGCTCATCCACCTGGGTACTGTGGCGATAACCTTCATCCTTGGTTGCGCTCAACAACACACTGTGTTTATTCGTATTAATGGCCAATTGTGTGGTGTATTGATTTAAACTGTTGGCATTTACGGTAAGCGAATGCGCGCGAGTGGCGTTTGGCGTGGGAGTAATTACGTTAACCACGCCATGCAGTGCATTGGAGCCAAACAGTGCGGAGCTGGGGCCTTTAATAATTTCTATTCGTTCGGCTTGTTGCCAATGGGACTCGAACAATTCATTAACGTTACAAAGGCCAGCCGGGCGCAGGGGAATACCGTCTTCGGCAATTAAAAAACTGCCACAAGCTCCCGCACCGGTTAACACGGGTGAACGAATGGCCGGTAAGTATTCTTGACCACTGTTGCGGTGTAAATTAACGCCGGCAACGGTGTTTAATGACTGTTGGATGTGATTGGCTAATGCCGCAGAAATCTGTTGAGAGTCGATTACTGCAATACTGCCGGCAAACTCATTGGTTTGAGTCTCGCTGCGCTGTGCGGATACAACGACTTCCTCTAGCGCGTTGCCTAAAGCAAACGGTGTTATTAGCCACAATAAACAACAGAGTTTGGGGTTAAACACTATTTTAATGGATCTATTTTATTTGATCATAGTCGACTACGCAGTTTCTGCCGGATTTTTTGGCGGCGTAGAGTGCTGAGTCGGCTTTGTGAACCAGTAATTCAATGGAATCATCGGCATGCAAATGAGCAATTCCTGTACTGGCCGTAAAGCTTAATTCGCCTTCTGGTGTGTTAATTTTAATGGCTTGAATATCCGCCCGTAATCGATGGGCCAGCTCCAGCGTACCCACGGTTTCTTCGTTTAACAATAGGGCAAATTCCTCGCCACCTAGGCGACCGAAAATATCCTCGTTACGAATACCTCTCGAAATAACTCGGCAAAACTCTTTTAAGGCTTTATCGCCCATGGTGTGGCCAAAAGTATCGTTAATGGCTTTAAAGTAATCGATGTCCAACATCAGTAGGCTAAGCGGCTGCTGTTTACGATGGGCTAAGCTAATGCGCAATTCGGCTTCGGTAAAAAAACTGCGCCGGTTATGAATACCGGTTAGCGGGTCGACACGGGCTTCTCTTTCGGCTTGTTTTTTGGCGATTTCTAATTCTTGAGTTCGCTGGCGTACTTGCTGTTCCAACTCTATTTTTGAGCTTTCTAATTGTTGTGTATATTGGCGCTCGGCAAATTCTTTTTGCAGGCGTAAGCGATGCACCTGAATGCCAATCGCGGCCATAATGGTGAGCATTTCGGTAAACGACGACATGGGCGGCCAAAAATAATTGAGTAGGCTTTGCTCTACCAATCCTAGGTCGCGCAGTGCTTGCACCACTAGGCCAAACACCAATACTGCCCAGGCAATACTAAACACCGCGGCTTCTCGCGAGCCCTGATACCAACGTACCAGGCCCACCACCGACAGCACCGGATAAAGCAGCATGGCCAGCGTAATGGAAATTACCGATAACGTTGTATGCCTAAACAGCGCGCTGACAAACAAAAAGCCCGCAACGGCCAACATTAAAATTAAGAGATAATCCAGCTTGGGAATATGCCGGCGGGTTTGTAAAAATTGCCGCGCGAAAATAATGCCGCAGGCGATGCTGAACGCACCGCACATAGACATGTAACTCCAATGGAAGTTATCGCGCAGTACGTATTGGTGGGTATAGCCTAAAATGGTTGCCCACACGAATATTTTGGATAACGAGTAAATAGAGTAGGCGTAGAATATCTTTTGCCCTGTGGCATAGCCTGCCACCACGGCAAAAATTGACATCAGAAAAAAGCCACCAAACAAAAACGCAATCGCGCTGGTTTCGAAGGTGTGATTTCTTTGTAAGTTAGCAGGATTCCAAATACGCAAACTGGGATAGACGAAACCCATTTTATCGGAATTGTATTTAACCAGGTATTCGTAGGTGGCTCCCGCTGGAATTTGGGTTTCAAAGACAAAGCGGTTGTGGCTGATGGGGCGATGACTAAAGGGGCGTCTTAGTGAGAGATCGGCAATTTTTGTGTAACTTTGATGGGTATTAACAGGGCGCGCGTAGGCGACTAAATCAATGAGTTGGTGATCGACGTATTCCAGGTGCAGCGTTGCCGAGCTATTGGCGGTGTTTTTTAACGAGAAGCGTGCCCAAAATGCGCCGGGCTCTAACCCCGTAGAACCTGCAGTCGTCAGTTTTTTAAATTTTCCATCGTTGTATATTTTAACAATGTCGCGGAGGGTTAAATCGTCTTGCTCTGCGTGATAAATTTCGTTTAGGCCAGTTTGCTGGCCACCGTTCTCGTGCAACCCTACCGTGATGGGCTCCGCTGCTTTAGCTGCGGAAACAAATGTTAGCGTGATTATCAGTAGCAGTCGTATTAACTCAGCAACACCCAATACGGGCTTTAGACTGCAATCTATTGGCGATGGAAGGGGGGAACGATTTTTGAACATAATAATGGCTAAGCTCGACCCAGTTTGCACAAAGAAAGACATACACCAGGGCAACAAGCCCGATCCTTGGGGAGTGTAGATTACTACAGTTGGCTTGGGCGTGGAATTGGCAAACATCCGCATTTTTTACTTTTGAATGACTGTTCAGTAGCTGGCGCTAGTATTGGTGGAGTCGCCTCGCCGATAGCTTAATTTCGGTGGAATCGCTAAAGCATTTTCTGAATATCGAATTGTTACAGCCGAAATGGCGTAAATATTTGAGTGAAAGATTCCACAAAAGGTAAAACGAGATACAATTTCCGTTACTATTAACAACAACCGGCAAGCAAGAGCAACCGACAAGTGCAACTGGCAAATTTACTCAAGCTCTCCTCATTATCATGTAATGGCTTGGCTAAAAACTTTTTGGTAATGAGCAAAGCTAATTAACTCGGGCAGTAATTAGCCGTTAATAGCGATTTTAGTAATCTTTTTAGTTGAGGGTGTTTAAAAGGTTGCTGAAAAATTTTAAGGCTTGTTAGAAATTACTGTCTAAATTTTAAAGTGTTTTTATTAAAGGTTTTCTGTTATGGCAGGAATTTATCGGCTATTGGTTGTTGTTTTTTGGGTGCAAATCAGTGTTTTGGCCAATGCGGACGCAAAATTTACCATAACGCCCCAGGAGTTGGACACGCTGGGTATGGATATTTCCGATCGAGAAAAAAGTGCAATCATCGAAGCGATAGCTCTAGGTCAACAGATTTCCAAAGTGGCCGAAAAGGTCAATGGTACACCTTACCGCCGCGATGCCCACGCCAAAGCGACCGGTTGCGTGCGTGCTACCTTTACGATTAACAGCGATATTCCCGAGCGTTTTCAGCACAGTGTATTTACCGAGCCCGGCCAACAATACAAGGCGTGGATTCGCTATTCCAACGGTGACATGACGGTACAGGCCGATAAAAAGCCAGATGCTCGGGGTATGGCGATTAAATTAACCGGCGTGGACGGTGATAAAATTGCCCCAGAATTGCCGGGCGCTACAACCCAAGATTTTATCATGACCAATACGCCAGCGTTTTTTCATCGCGATATATACGATTACGTGCAAGACATGCATTATCTGGCCAAATTGGATCGCACTAAATGGTTTATAAACCTATGGCCACCCAGGCTGCATCCCCTGCGGTTTTATCGAGCCATACAAACGGTGTCGTCGTCGATTGATAACCCATTGCAACCGCAATATTACTCGATGATTCCTTACGCGTTAGGTGGCAATGAATTAAAGTTTTCTGCTAAGCCGTGTGCGGGTATGAGTTACCCTTCGGTTAAAGATCGATCCGATGAGCATTATCTCACCCAAGCCATGCAGGCGCATTTAAATACGCAATCGGCTTGTTTTGATTTTATGGTGCAGGAGCGTGTAGACGGCGAAACCATGCCCGTGGATGATGCCACGGTTATTTGGTCGCAAAAGCAATCGCCGTTTATACCGATTGCTCGAATAGAAATTCCACAACAAACCTTTACCGCATCCAGCCAGCAAACCTTTTGCGAAAATCTCTCCATGAATCCCTGGCACGGAGTTGGTGATTGGCAGCCCATTGGCAGTTTAAATCGAGCCCGACGCTTGGTGTATCACGCGGTATCGCATTTTCGCCATACCAAAAACAACGCGCCGATATTCCAGCCTTTAAATTGGTGCCTTAATGGTGAGCAAACGTGTGATCTTTCCGAGGTATTTCCTACAGAAAATTCCGCAAAAGTTGCACCGTAATTTGTAGCGCACAGACGTTGAATTCATTGCGCCTTAGAAAGAGAAGAACGGCGAGTAGGGCGGAGGTTATCAACGAGAACCTCACACTTTAAATTGATGCACCAACTTGCTCATAGCGAGAATTTCCTCAGCCATTTTTTCGATTTCATGTTGCTGAGTTTCTGCGTCTTCTAAGTTCATGCGCGAACTGTCGGAAATATTTTGTGTACTTTGAGCGATTTCTTGAGTCACTTGGGATTGCTCATCAACGGCAACGGCAATTTCATCGCTCATCTGGTTAATGGTGGTGGCAAAACTCACGACTTCTTTAAGTGAATCGTTGGCTTGGGTGGCGGTTTCCACACAGGTGCGAGAATTTTCCAGCCCGTCGTCTACGGCTTTTACCACTTTGCCGGTGCCTTGCAAAAGGTTTTCGATAATTTGCTGAATTTCGGTGGTAGAGGTTTGTGTGCGTTGGGCAAGCGATCGTACCTCATCGGCCACCACCGCAAAACCGCGACCTTGTTCGCCGGCGCGCGCCGCTTCGATTGCGGCGTTGAGAGCCAATAAGTTGGTTTGTTCGGCAATACCGCGAATAACTTCCAGCACCGAGGCCACTTTATTGCTGTGTTCCTCCATTAATTCCACATCGCCATGGGTTTGTTCCAGCGCGCGCGATAACTGAGTAATGGCCTGGATATTTTTGGTCATGGAGTCGTTGGCGAGGGCTGTTGCCTGCTCGGTTTTGCTGGCCGCGTCGGAGGATTCCTGAGCGCGCTCGGCAACACTTTTCACCGAGTACGAAAGCTCGTTGGCCGCGCTGGCCAGCATTTCGGTTTCTTTTAACTGCGCATCGGAGCGATTAACGGTGTTGGAAACCTTGCCTTTCAGGGTTTCTGAATGTTGCTCAACGTCTTCGTTGGTGGATACCACCTGTTTTATGGTTTCGGCAATTTTATCGACAAAGGTGTTGTAAGCATTGGCCAATTGGGCCAGTTCGTGCTTGCCGGCGACAATCAAGTGATTGGTCAGATCGCCACTGCCTTGGGAAATATCCTTCATGCCGGAAACAATTTGGTACAACGGTTTGGTGATGGAGTTGGAAATAGCGTAAGAGACCACAAAAATAACCGCCATAATCGCCCCGGCAAAGGCCATCATACTCCACAACCAATTATAAAAGGCCGCATTCACATCCTCTTGATAAATTCCCGTCAAAACAATCCAGTCCCAGGGTTCAAAATAGGCGGAGTAAGCCATTTTGCGTTCGGCAACATCGGGCAGGTTTGTCTCGCTTATTTCTCGCAGTACTGGGTGGTCTCTGCCGGGCTCTAAAAAGTAATAGTATTCAAAAAAACCTGTGTAGGTGTCGGGGTATAATTTATTGATCACATACAGCGAAGTGTACGTTGGCCCATCGTAGCCCATGCGTTCGCCAATGCCGGCGCGGTACTTGGCGTCTAGGTCGGTGGAGAAGGCGATTTCCTCGGGAGTATCATCGGCGTATTCGAGCTCCACATAGGGGTGGCTGATGATCAGATCGTGCTCGCGGTTGTACATGTAGAAGTAGTTGCGTGGCCCCAACGCCATGGCATCGATGGCGCGTTTGGCCATTTTGCGGCCTTCCACGTAATCCAAGCGACCGGCTTCTACTTCTTTGTAGTAAAACTCCAGTGTGCGCAGCGCGGTGTTGGTAAGCTTGATGTACTCTTCCTGCTTTAAATCAAAATACTGCTGTTTGGCTTTGTTCACTGCTAAGGTCGCCAGCAGAGCCAATCCAATTAGGCACAAGCCAACCAAAAGCCAAATGCGTTGGCGGATTAACAGAGTTTGCAGCAGTCTATTCACTGATAAAAGCCTTTCGTCGCGCTGTTTAAATAATAGGAATGACTAAGCATAGACAAATAAGTGGTATTAGGTGACACAGGTCGTCGGCCAATTGAGGCACTTGAGCCTTTTTGCCGACGTGTTAAACCCGTGAAAACGGCTAACTTATATAAACTATAGGTGATAAAACTCATTTTTATTCTTTTTGGTTAGCAGGATTGATCCAACTCACTTGGGCTAGGATTATCTTCTAGCCCAAAGCGACCGCTTAAGATGGCCATCCTCCTTCCCAACGCTCAGCTTCCTTTGTTCCTATTTCGCTCTCTTCATTAATAATTACATATAGTATGGCTTCGGCAATTTGTGCCAGTTGTTTAGCCATTTGCCGATCCCTAGGGTAAATTTGTCAGTATTTGTGATTTTTTAACATCGAGGTGTTTCAATTCTGCCCAATAGTGGCTTTTCTTCATTTTATAAACGCTAAAGCCGCGCAGCATTTTAACAGCACTGCCTTATTGGCTAATTGAGGTATCATTCAACAAAAGAAGCCGAAGTTTTTTAAAATTGCATTGTTCGTACTTTAAGCAAAGCCTGGAAAAGCAATCCGGGAACCCGTTGGTTACGAACAACTTTGTAGTAAGCGCAATCGATTATCAAAAACGATTGGGCCTAATGATTGCAGGTTTACATCGAAACACTCAGACAAACAAAACCGTAAAGGATGGCAAAATTGGAAAGCAGTTCAAGCAGGGGGCCGCTCGATTGGCGAGCCGGCGAGGCACACAGTAATGGTTTAACACTCGCGTACGAAGAGTGCGGCAATCCCGAGGGCGAGCCGATTATTTTATTGACGGGCCTGTCCTGGCAATTGATTCACTGGCCCGAGAGTTATTGTGCGGGGCTTGCCGAACAAGGGTTAAGGGTAATCCGCTTGGATCACCGCGATGCGGGCTTATCGTCCTCTATTAAAGGTAAAATGCGCATCAACTTTGTTAATTCATCGATGATGCGCAAATTTGGTGTTACACCACCGGCGGACTACACCATTAAGGATATGTCTGACGACCTTATTGGTTTTATCGATGCGCTAAATTTAGAGAAAGTACATTTAGTCGGCTTTTCGCTGGGCGGAGTGGTGGCACAGCTAACGGCCGCACGCGTAGCCGACAAAATCAGCAGCTTAACGCTATTGATGACCACCACCAACGATCCCTGGCTGCCGGCGGCCGACGCCGATGTGCTACAGCACCTAATGACCAGCCCGCCGGATAAAACCGATCAAGCCATTATTGAGCGCACACTGGAGCTGCACTTAAAACTCGCAAGCCCAGGCTACCCAACGCCTGCGCATGAACTGCGAGATTTGGTAGAAAGAGCCCATCAGCGCGCTTATAAACCGGGCGGAATCATGCGGCAAATGCATGCAATGGTGGTTTCTGGCAGTATTGAGTCGCAATTGCGCAAAGTCACCGCCGCCACTCAGGTCGTGCACGGCGACAGCGACCGAATGGTGCCTTTGGTGTGTGGCAAGCGTGTTGCAGAGCGTATTCGCGGTGCCGAATTGGAAATAATCGAGGGTTTAGGGCACGATTTCCCCGAGGCCCTAATGCCCGATTTCGTAAAATTAACACTCGCGGCCGTGAATCGATCCTAAGCCAGTGTTTTAGCCTTTATCGGACGAGTTTGAGTTATAAGGAGAACCCAACCCATGCCATTAGTTGTGTACATAGATCACGAAGAGAATCGATACGAAGTTGATGTGTTAAACGGAGACAACCTTATGCAAGGGGCATTGGACAACGATGTGCCCAGCATTTTAGGGGATTGCGGCGGCGCCTGCGCCTGCGCCACCTGCCATGTTTATGTTGAGCCAGAGTGGCTGGAGAAAGTGGGTGAGGCCAATGGGCCGGAACAAGACATGTTAGAGGGCGCGTTTGAGCGCAAGCCTAACAGCCGATTGAGTTGCCAGATTTTTATGGATGATCACCTTGAAGGCATTACCGTGCGTTTGCCCGAGTCTCAGTTCTAAAAGGCTGATTGCAAAGACGGACCGTATTTATGCTCAATCTTCCTACGTATTGTGCCTTCAAGTTTGGCGTGTGCGGTTTAAAAATCCAGCTTCGGCTGGATTTTTTGTCTCAGGTTCATGCCTGCTCTGTGGGCAAATCCAAAGGTTAATAATCCGGCTTTTTGCTCGCAGTTGAGAGGGGGTCTGCTAACCTTATCAGATGTGCCGAGCGATGATTGGCTGTTTTTTCTAGTTTTACAAAAACTCCAACTTAATAAGCCTCTGTGCTGCTATACCGTTTTTAATAAAAACGTAAGGTGTTGATGCAGGCATCTGTGCATCGTGGATAGCTTTTTAGATAGCTAACTTAATCATCACCGTTCGCTTAATAACAAACGGTAAGAACACATAAAACATTCATCGGCACCGTTAAATAAAGCGGTTAAAAATAAACGATTCGGTTGTTTAAAACGCGTTGAGCCTCTGCCGTGACTAACCATACTCCGTTATTAATGTTTTGTATCATTGCTCTGGTGGTGTCGAACCCGGCGGTATACGCACAGACATACACACAGAAATACGCACAAATAGCGCCCGAAGAATTCGAAAAACCAGTTGATCAAACTGCTCAAAGCAGTCAAGCTGCTCAGGCAAACCGAAAACCCCTGGAAGAAATTGTTGTTACCGCTCGCCGCAAGGAAGAAAAACAACAGCAAGTACCCATTGCCATTTCTGTACTCACCGAAGACTACCTACGGCAGCAGAATATTAAAAAGCTCAACGATTTAGGCAGCCAGGTGCCATCTTTGCGAATTTCCTCAGCCGGTACGTCCACCAACGAACCGGTCATTTCGATTCGGGGGCAGCGGCCATCGGATTCCACGCTGGGGTTGGACGCTACCATTCCCATTTATTTTAACGAAGTGGTCATGACGCCTTCCCAGGGCACCAATCTCGCGCTTTACGATTTACAAAGTGTTCAGGTTTTGAAGGGCCCTCAAGGAACCTTATTTGGCCGAAACAGTACAGGTGGAGCCATTTTAATTACGCCCAAAAAACCGGGCCGTGAACACTCGGGATATTTTGATGCATCCTTGGGGGAATACAATCATCGTGGCCTAGAGGCGGGACTAAACTTACCGGTAAACGATAATTTGCAATTTCGCCTAGCCGGGCGCGCTGTATACCGCGATGGGTATCAGGAGAACGTTGCCAACAACCGTTTGCGTGGCGACGATTACTGGGATGAAAATTCCAACGCACTGCGCTTAAGCGCCAATGTTGAGCAGGGTAACTTTAGCAATTTAACCACCCTCGATTGGGCACAAAATCGAGCCTCGGCTCGAGTCCCCGTGGTCGCGGCGTTTAACTCTGGCACCCGCTTAGGTGGGGCACTTGCGTTTTTTTTTGGTAACGAGCAACAATCGGGTGCGGAAATAATCCGTGAGCACATCAACCAGCAAGCCCGGCGCGATCCCCGCCATATTGCCTCGGATTTGGCAACCACCGACGACATCGAAAACTTATCGCTCTCTAACATCAGCGAACTGCAACTTACCGAGCAACTCAGCCTCGTTGGCGTATTGGGTTATCGCGAAGTTAACTGGCAGCACAACAACGACGCCGACGGCACCGCTTTACCCTTGTTTGGTGGACTAACCGGGCTGAGTGTGCCCACCCAAAATGCGCCGGCCATCGATACGCGTGCCGAGCAACTCAGCAGCGAAATCCGCTTGCAGGGCAGCGCGTTTAGCTTGCCGCTCGACTGGATGCTCGGAGCCTACGCCTACCAAATGCAAGGCGAGCAAAACGGTTTGGTGCAAGCGCTGGGCTTTAATCCCGAGAATCCCCTCACCGCCATTTACCAAAGCGCGCCCAACGGCGATGTCAATAATCAAGCCTGGGGTGCGTTTGCAGAGGGCACCTATTTTATAAACCCCCAGTGGTCGCTCACCGCCGGGGTTCGCTTCAGCGCCGATCGACGGGAAATTACCGTACGCAATTTGAGCACCGCACCGGGTTTTAATGCCAGTCAGCTCAACGACAACAACCTGCCCGAATACGGCGAAGGTTTTGGTTGTGCGGTGCGCGACGAAAACGATGTGTTAATTCCCTCGCGCGACGAGCAAGACAACATTTTGCCTCAATCACTGTGCGCACGAACCGAAAGCGAACAGTTTAGCTCGCCCACTTGGCGCGCTTCATTAAACTGGACACCCCAAGACGGCCAATTGCATTACGCCAGTATTTCCACCGGTTATCGTGCCGGCGGCTTTAATTTGCGAGCCACCACGAATGCCACGCTAGAGCCTTTTAAAGAAGAAAAAGTCATCACCTACGAGGTGGGCAGTAAAGTCGATTGGCGCATTAACGATGTGTATTTACGCACTAATTGGGCGTTGTACTACCAAGATTACGAAAATATTCAAAAAACCTTTTCGGTGGCCAACGACGACGAAACCTTCGGCACCACTACATTAAACGCTGGCGCTGCGGGTATTTACGGCTTTGAGTTGGATGCGACTGCGGTCTTTAACAATGTGAACACGCGCATTGCTTATTCGCTCGTGGAAGCCGGTTACGACGAGTTTGATGTATTATTGAGTTATCGCGATAACAATCCCGATTCGCCGACTTTTCGCCAATCCGTGGGTGAGGTGTTTGATATTTCCGATGGCGACTTCGCCTACATTCCCAAACATTCTTTAACGGCGTCTGTGGGGTATCAATTTCCACTGCGAAATCAATACGGGGAATTGTCGGCAACGGTTCAGGTGTACTGGCAAAGTGAAATGAACACCGACGAAACCTCGGTGGTGTACGAATTACTGGCGTCGCCAGAAAGAGAAAATTGGTCGGAGGAAAATTTACAGGCGGCCAACAGTGTGAAAACTGCGGATTCTTACTACATCACCAATTTTAATCTTGATTGGCAGAAATTCATGCAGTCGAAGGTGGATTTGTCCATCTACGCCAACAACCTATTTAACGAGGAATACATTGTGGGTGGCTTAAATGTCATCGACACATTAGGCATTGCCGCTTTTACCTACGGGCCCCCACGCACAGTGGGAGCCTCGGTGAGGTATCGCTTTTAAACCATCTAAAACGTATTAAAAGCGATAACTGGCTGATGGGATGATTGAATACTAAAAAAACGTGTTTTATTGTTTAAGTTTAACCGCTTTAACCGAATATTTTTTATCCTGAAGAAAGTCGATAATGCTGTCCTCACCCAAATAATGTGCGGCACCCACGGCTACAAAATAACTACCTTGGCCAGATTTTAGGTAGCCATCAATTTGCTCCGCCATTTTCTTATTGCGATTAATTAAAAATACGTCTTTTAGTTCTTGCGCTTCTTGCTTCGACAACACGTCAGCATCAAAGCTCTCTACCAATAATTCGGCTAAAGTGTCTTTATCGGCACACTCCCAAGCTTTGGTAATACCGCTAAGCAGCTCACTGCCTTCATTTAAGGAATCCAGTGTGTACTCCAAAAACGATTCATTGTTGAGTTTTTGCAAGAATTTAAGTTGCTCGTCTAGGCTTTCTAGTTCCAATATTTGAGTTCCCTCAGAGCGCTCGCGAGCAAGGTAATACTCAGTACCCAAATCAGGCTGATACCCCAAGGTCACCAATTGCTGGGCGGTTAGCGTAATCGACAAGAACCAGGGTTTTAATTGCATTAACTGGGCAGAGGGAAGGCCCATTCTTTGGGTAGTGGCGATCAGCTTCTCCACAGTGCCAGGCGACAACTGATCTTTGAGACTGGTGCCTGGAGGTAACAGTCCTTCCTGTTGCATTTTTAAGGCAAAATCCAGGCTGTTGGCATCGTTCAAATCGACTTCAAACACCAGGTTCTCGGCGGAGCGAAAGGCTGTTTCTATTTCTGGTGCCATTGGGTAAAAATCACTTTTACCAAAATGCAAAGTGCCAAATAAATACACCGTGCTGGATTCTCCTTTAACCTCCCACAACAGGCTGTTGGAAGGATTTTTACAGTGTTCATTATTACCGCTTTGAGCGGCCAGAAATGGGCTAGTAAAGCAAGCCAGTACAAACAATAAACGAAGTGTTAGTGCTTTCATAAAATGGTCTACGTATTAAGTAAAAATGATGGAGTAGCTGAAATCGCTCGGGGAATAATACCTGTTCAACCGGTTAACTCAATAGACGTTGCGCAGTTTTTAGCCGTTTTCACGACATTGCTCTCATTATTGCCTGTCTATTTCTGTTGCCAATGCGCAGGCTACGAGTTGAGTTAGAGGCTGGTAAAATAACTGTAATACAGAGAGAATACAGCGCTTAACACAGATAGGTTAGCGAATAGCACAATTGGCACATTAAGCACAGAGAATTCAGTGGTGACCACTGAGCATTAAAACGACTACGCCTCGCCAAGTGAAAAAGGTACAAAAGGATGATTCTCAACAATACATGGTGCAACTCAGAAGGCCCGATTACCGAATTGGCCCTGCACGGTTACGCCACCTATACCACTTTGTTGGTAGAGCAGGGGGGAGTACGCGGTTTACAATATCACCTTCAACGACTAGTCAACGACGCTCGTGTATTGTTTGGAACAGCACCAAGCAAAACTCAATTGCTAAGTAACCTGCGCGCTTTTTTGGAGTCGACTGATTCGACTAACCACCAAATTGTTAGAGTTACCGTTTTTCCTCAATCGTTTTCTCTGGCCGAACCGGGATCGATAAACGAATTAAACATTCTTGTTAATAGTCGAGCAAGTTTATACTCACCTCAGCAAGCTTTGCGTGTGGTTTTAATTAACGCCGAGCGTGTTTGGCCATTACAAAAAACCGCCAACATGATCGTCAATTTAAAAGCTCGGGCACAGGCCCAGGCCAAAGGTTTTAATGATGCCTTAATGGTAAAAAATGATTTTATAACCGAAGGCAGTACTTGGAATGTTTTTTTCATTAAGGATCGCCAATTATTGACTCCGCCCATTGGTGAAGATGTATTGCCGGGAGTTACACGGCGTATCGTTATTGAGCTTGCGCAACAAGCCGGCATCGAGGTCCTGGAGGTTGCTGTAAAACCTAACGACATCGGCAAATTTGATGCGGCATTAGCGACTAATGCAACGGTGGGATTGCGCGATATTATTGCTATTAATGGCCACTCCTACAGTAACCAATCCTATAAGAGCCATTCTTACGAAGCAAACGATCTGGCTAAGCAGCTTAAAATGCTCTACAACACAGTAGAGCGAGATATTATCTAATTTAAGCCGAGTAAAAAAATCTGTTTAAAATGCAGAAAGTTTAGATGCATAAAATAAATAAACTCTCACATAATATGTGCGTAAAAAACACGTGAATATTTAAATAGATACGTATAGATACATAAATAGGTAAAAAGTAATGAAGCGCTTTAACGAAAAACACCTAACAGTTATCGATTTTATTCGCCATGGTCATTGTGAAGGTGGTGAAATTTACCGTGGCTCCACCGATGTAGAGCTTAGCTCACAAGGGCGCGAGCAAATGTTAAATGCTCTACATCACGCCAGTAACCAAGCCTCAGACCGACCTTGGCAAAAAATTGTTACTTCTCCGCTAAAGCGTTGCCGATTAATTTCTGAAGAGTTGGCCGAGCAGTGGCAAGTACCGATTGCCGTGGAAGAGTCGTTTCGAGAAATGAGCTTTGGCGACTGGGAAGGTAAGCCTGTGGCGCAAATTCATGAACAGCAGCAAGAGCAAGTTAAACAGTTTTATCGCAACCCCGTTGGGAACACACCGCCCAATGGCGAGCCTATAGTTGATGTGCAAGCGCGTATGCAAAACGCCTTCGAGCAAATATTGCAAAACCATTTGGATCAACATTTGCTTCTTGTGCAACACGGCGTGTCGATAAGAGTTATATTGCTCACTTTGTTAAATATTCCTTTAAACCAACTGGCCACCTTAGAAATTCCCTATGCAGGTATGGCGCGTGTAAAAATTTATACGGGGGAAAATAATCACCGTGCAGTATTGTCGGGATTAAATCGTTTTTCTGAGATTTAGTGCCAGTTATTCATCTGCGAAATATAGTATGTATTGTTTACTAATCTTTATGATTGATCTGTTAGAAATGTCAGGTTTTTGGGCGTTTTGGGGAGTGGATGTGCTCAAACAATAGGATATACTCCATTTGCTGGAGCTGATGTTGACGAGGTTCAAAAGGAATTTGCCTGCCTCACACAGCTTAAGTAAGGGATAAGGTTCCTATAAATTTTATCCTTTACGAGATTCGACAATGCTTTTTTAGGTTGTCATAAAAAATCAATTGCTTACGCGTATTGATTTTATCGGCAAAGTTGTTTGTGTCGGTAAAAGCTCCAATCCTATTAGAGCTTTTAAAACTAGAAACTCGATTTAAAAACAAAAATAATAAATCGATAGGCGGTCTGTTCATCATTTGAATCAGTAGTGTTCGTCTTTATTCAGTCCCAGTTTCACTCTCGGTATTTAAGCCGAGGACTTTTCCATAATAATTATTAGGATTCGAATAATGATTAAATCTTTTATAACTAAATCCTTTGTGCCCAAATTGTTTGCGTCTAAATCAACTGCAAACGCCATAAAATTAGTACTTTTATGCCTGTTGACATTTAATGTTACCGCGGGCGATTACAATTATCACAAACCCCTCAGCTTTATCGATTTTTATAAATTAGGCAATGGTAAAAGCTTTAATCGCTGGAACCCGCCTTATTTAGTTAAAAAGTGGGAATCCATGGCTGAGACCTGCGATGTTTACACCATGGAAGAGCTTATGCCGCTGTTCTTAAAGCTTAAGCCGGTTAAATCGGAAGATATTTTCGGTACCTGGCGCGGTGGTAAGTTCGATGGTTGCATTCCCGACCCAATTAACTGGTGGGGCAAACTACTGGAGTCTCGTGAATACGCCGAGCCTCTACTGGTAACCGCTGCCGATGGTTCTATTCAAATCTTTAGCGGCTTGGGTTCTGCCCGTATGCGCGAGGTATTCTTCGAGAATAAAACCTCAGCGGCTCTTATTTACGAGAATCAACCAATTATCGATTACTTCCGCCAAGTAAACGACGATTTAATTATCGGCTATGGTGAAGTTAAAGGTGAAGGGCCTAAAAACGACCTGTTCTTTTGGCTAAAACGCACCGACGATATCGAGTTTTAATTCTAAAAATCCGTTGGTTAAACGGGCCCCAAAAGGGCCCGTTTTTATATGTTTGTTAACAACAAAAAGCAAATAATAATTACTCCAGATGCTTTATTTTAAGGAATTTAACATGTTCCCCTATCTTTCTAAATCAAATACCTTAGCTTTTTTTAATTCCTTGGCTCGATCGAATAAACTCGCTGCAAAAACATTGTCAATTTTATTGTTGTCGATTATGGCGTTGGCAAGTTCGGTTGCCTTTTCTTTTACGAAAGAAAATCCGAGTTATTTAAGCTCTGCTGCCATTGGGGTGGAAGATCTCGATGCGGCTGTAGAGTTTTACACCCAAGCAATGCAATTTACCGAGGAGAATCGTACCGAATTTTCTGATCGGGTAGAAATAACCCTTTCTGCGGGTAACGATCGCGGATCCGATTTTGTACTCATTGATTACACCGATGATGTTGTTAGAGATTTCTCGCGTAACCCGGGTAAGATTGTATTTTTTAGTAGTGAACTCTCAAACCTAGTGGCTCGAATTCACGCCCAAGGTGGGCAAATACTGTTACCGCCTACGCCTTTACCAGAATTTGGCGGTGCTTTTGTGGGCTTTGCGCGCGACCTAGACAACAATTTACTGGAATTAGTTGGCGTACCCACCGCCGATGGTACCTTTATGAGTGCTTTTGGCATTGGTGTGAGCGACCTGGAAGCCGCCCGAGAGTTTTATACCAACGTTATCGGCCTGGAGGTGCAAACCTTTCTAGAAATTACCGGCCAATACGACGAATATATTTTAGAATCCAGCGTGCCAGGTACCTCGGCATTGGTGCTAATGCATTGGACCAACGGCAGCGAGCGTAATTACATCGATAATCCTATTCGGTTAAATTTCGGCTCCGC